>CADCOR010000027.1 GCA_902803055.1 uncultured Erysipelotrichaceae bacterium | reverse complement strand
GCCGATCACTTTTCCATCTTTGTTTACCTGCGGCTGCAGATACATCTTCAGTTCATTTTTTTCCAGAGCTTTTTCAAATTCATCTGCGATATATTTTTCATTCATGATCTTCTTCATCATGGAATTTTCAAAATAGACCAGTCCGCTTCTTTCTTTGGCCTCAGAAATAGCTACCCCTGCCCGATCGCACATCAGTGAAACCGGTTCAAAGCGATCCTGAATGAGATAGACACCGGCCTGGACTTTTATCTTGAACTCTGATTCATCGATCACATCAATGGCACTGAGTTCGTCAATCAGGAAATCATCATTCAGTTTTTCCTGATGAACCAGGACCGCAAAACGATCACCTCTGAGTCTGGCACAGCACTCATCCGGATCAAGTTTGGATCTGATGATCGAAGCGGCTTTGATCAGCACTTCGTTGCCTTTATCGCGGCCAAAGATCTCATTGATCATCTTGAAGTTTACAAAGTTGAATAAAAGGATTGCCCAGCTGTGTTTATCTTCCTGGCTCAGCGTCTTGCGCACCGTCTTATAGAAGCCATCCCAGTTATTCAGACCTGTCAGAGAATCCGCCAGCGCACTTTCATCTTTAGTGATCACACCCTGGTTTTTGCCTTGTTCGATGCCATCTTTGATCGTTATGCACTCCAGGACACACTCATAGCTGCTGCCATCGGAATTGATAACTTCCAAAGGGAAGGAAAGGATATGAAAAGTCCGGCCTTCATGGTACTCGTTTTTCTCCATGCGTCTTTTGCTGAGGCAAGCTTTGTAGCTCGAACATTCAGCACAGCGATGCTTATTGCTCCAGACGTTGTAACATTCCTTGGCCGGTTTGACTCTGCGCTCATCGACATCAAGTTCCTGACATTCGAGAGGATCAACAATTCTGACCAGATCATAGATCTTTGACATTACTGCTAGCAGCTGTTCGATTTCCTTGTGTGTATATGAAGCTTGTTTCATGATGTTCCTTCCACTATATCATCAGTATAGATTGAACTGTTTTTCTGAATATATTATATTATTCCCCTTATCATTCCTGTTTACAGACAGAAAGAAAAAGTGCCCTTGTCAAAGCACCTTATCAGCTTAATAAAAATGTCTGAATCTTACCAGAGATTGAAAATCGTCATGATTGCCCATATGATCATCATCGCGACCATCATGATGCCCATCCATTTCCACATCGTGGCCATCATAACCTTGCTTTCCTCATGTTCAAGTCTGCGTCTTTCTCTGCTGGCTTCCCTGCTCTTCTCGAGTTGTTTGCCCGCAAAATCCAGAACTGAATTCACTGAACCTTTCAGATCGATCGTCACATTATCCGCATGTTCGATATTGGCATGCTGAACGGTGTAGTTATTTATGGCCTTCTCGACAATGAACGGTGTATTGCAGAACTTGCAGACCGCCGCTTCTTGCGATGGATCAACTTCCAAAGCCGCACCGCATTGCGTACAGACGGCTGGAACCAGTTTTATTTTCTTGACTTCTTTTTCTTCCATATGCTCATATCTCCTTGCTAATAATTATACATTATGAAATTGGCTCAGATCCGCGACAGCAGTCTGTTTATATGAATGACCAGATACAGAACTTCCTCGTCACTGATATCTTTGTTGAACTTATCTTTCAGATAGGAACAGATCTTCTCGGCACACTTGCAGGAATCAGGATACTTGTTTTTGATCTCACTGAAAATAATGTTGTTTTCACTTTCGATCAGCTTATCTTCAGAAAGTCTTCTGATCAGATAATCCAGATGCGTTACAAAGCGGCTGTAATTGAAACTGTTGCGGCCGATCTTCAGATCAAAATCATCCTCGATGATCTCTGTACACTTCTCTACGATCTCTTCGGTGTTGTATTTATCCTTCTGCCTCTCTTCAATGCGATCATTGATAAAATGCAGTGCCAGTGTGCCAGCTTCCATGTGCGGCAGTTTTTCACCCGTCATCTTTTCGATGATCTTCAGTGATTTTTCAGCCAGTTCCATTTCTTCCGGATAAAGCTGACGGATATCCTGCACGATCGGCAGATTCAGGAAGATGTTCTTGTCTTTTCTCTCGATCGCAAACTGCAGATGGTCAGCGAGCGAGATAGCTTTCGAAGATGGAAAAGTGACAGACAGTTTATCTGAAACCATATCGATGATATAGATCGCTGTATTGACGATAACGGTCGGAATATAGCGCAGGGTACCATAATCCGAATCCTTGATGTTGTAGAAGGTACGGTTTATCTTATCCAAAGGGATATCATCACCGGCCTTATAAAAACCAATGCCTTTGCCAAAAGCTACTACTTCTCTGCCTTTAGAATCGACACAATGTGCGATGTTATTATTGATATTCTTGATTACCTTCATGACATGGTCTCTGTTATTAGTGTAGTGTATATTTTTTTAAGAAGTCAAATAAGACTCACCTGTTAACAATACTGGTAAAATATCTTTAAGGAAACACCTATTTTCATTGAAAAGGAACGGTTATGTACGATTTTACGATCAGACAGATGAATATCTTCTATGAAGGAAAAAAGATCTATGGTGAGATCTATCTTCCGGATAAAGAACGCTGCAGTGCCGTCATCATTTCGCATGGCCTGAATGGAACCCATGAAGGGTCACAGGATATTGCCCCAGTCTTTGCCGCCAACGGCATCATCGCCTATATCTTTGATTACTGCGGCGGCGCTTCCTGCAATCTCTCTGATGGCAGAAGCACAGAAATGTCAGTTTTAACCGAAGCGAGAGAACTGTCTCATATTATTGATGAAATAAAGAAGATACCGCAGGTCAATCCTGACCGCCTGTTTCTGCTGGGCAAGTCACAGGGCTGCTATGTCTCGACGATCGTCGCTTCCCAAAGAAACGGTGAAGTTGCCGGCCTGATCGGTTTTTATCCCGGGTTTGGTCTGCAAGAGCTTATAAGCGATGAAATGAAAAAATATGAGCAGATACCTAAGCGGATGAACATCCTGAATATCGAAGTTTCTGATCTCTACTTCAAAGATATCCTTTCCTTTGATATCTATGAACTGATGAAAAGATATTATGGAAATGTCTTACTGATCCATGGCAGTGCTGATTCGATCATTCCGCTTTCTTCAGCTCAGAAAGCTCAAGAAAACTTCCCGCATGCGAAACTGATCGTCATTGAAGGAGCAGAACACGGTTTCCATGGTCCGGAAAGAGAAGAAGTGATTCAGATGGCGGTCGACTTCATAAAAAAAGAATCTGGTCTGTCATCTTGTGAGTAAGACCAGATATTCATCAGTACCTTCTTCAGGTTTCTTTTCTTCACTGACTTTAAAACCATGTTTTTCATAAAAGGCAATCGCCTTTTTATTTTTCTCTAAAGCCCAGAGCCTTTTCACATCATGCTCATTAATTGCGTATTCCAGCAAAGCTGAACCGATCTTCAGATCATGCAACACCGGTTCCACAAAGAGTTTGACGATCTCATCATCTTTGATCTTTATAAAACCTTTGATCACTCCATCATCATAGACATAGAGATCACTTAATTCCTTTTCATATTCTTTCATCAGAGCTGTTACCTGAAGCTGCCTGAAATAGAACTCATCGCTTTTAAAAAGCGGATAGAAATACAGCCGATAATTAAAGATCTCGATCTCACTGATCCGGCAAAGATCATCTTTTGCAGCACTCCTGATCCTGTTCATTTTTTACGGCGCTCTTTGAAAAAGACAAAGACTGTTATAAGCAGATAGATGATGATACAGACTGCAGCAAAATAAAGCAAGAAGTTGAGGATCGAAAAGTCTAGTCTGACACTGTTTGAACCATCCGGAGTCATCGCATAGACATGAAAGGCGCTCATGCCGAAGCCTTCTTCCAGCATGCATTCCCCACCCCAGGTTCTTATAGCCAACGGCATCATTTTAGTCCTTTTAAAGGAAAGATAGTTATACAGACAGCCGCACAGACAGATCGCAAAAGCGATGATCGCTGAATTACGCAGACGTTTCATCTTTTCACCTCCACTTGATTTAATTATATCTGTCTTCTTTATCTGTTTTCTCTGTTTCTCTCCCTGTTGAGTCTGATCCAGTTGTATAAACCGATGATGGCCATGATCAGATAGATACTTTTCTTGGTCAGATAGACGGCATCAAAGTGCACGATATACATGGCTACGGCAATAAAATCAGTGATCAGCCACCAGACATACTGTTCGGCATATCGAAACATCTCCAACAGCGTCGCAATGATTCCGATACTCAAGGTGAAGGCATCGAGCCAGACAACTTCTCCGCCCATTTTTACCAAGACGTGATGATAAATAACCGCTGAAACAATGACGATCATAGTACAGATCATATTCTGCAATAAAGTCAGTCTTCTCGCCTTGGTCTTCTGACTAAGCTGCTCATCCCGATGTTTTACCCAGTAATACCACGAGATGAAATTGGTTGGGATATAGAAGAAGATCTCCAGAGCTGCGGTACCCCAGATATGCCAGTAGAGCAGATAGATCGCATAGACGATCGTGTTGACGCTCGCAAAGATGAAATTGCTGATATTGGCTTTAGCGGTAAAAAAGATGCAGATCACCCCGCAGATCGCCGAAATGAAATTTATGACCGTCAGCCAGGCCGGATTGCCATTGGATGAGCCATACACAAATCCTTCGACCATCGCTTTAGCGGCTATAACGATCATGATCGCTCCCATCAGATATTCATACCACTTCAGTTCTTTGAAACTTTTCTTCAGGTTTTCTAATTTCATATCATCCATTCCTGTCTGTCCTCCTTTTCTTTCATCTGTCTGATCATTGTTCCCGAGATCGGATAATGGATCCTTGGTACATCCACGAGCCTGTGCTGCGCTTCCGGATAGGCTCTTTTGAAATAATCGTCATATCCCGGTTCAGAACTGTAGACCGCATCAAGCTGATTCCCCAGTATCTTTCTTACTAAAGGCGTTTCGCCATCCCAGTCTTCTTTTCCATCCGCTGTTCTGAGTTTACTGACATCGATCAGCGCCGGTATGATCTTTCCAAGATGTGCATTGTTCCTGCAGATCTTTTTGAGCTGTCTGATCCGTTCCTTTAAAGACAGCCACCATTCAGGATGTTCCTGCAGGATTTCTTCTTCATCTGCACAGCCATAAAACAGAATCACATAGACTGTTTCGCATTCTTTAGCCGCAAATTCCACACAATAGTTATGGCCTTTATGGAAAGGCATGAACTTGCCCCCATACATGCCGATCCTGTATTTCTTATTCATGGAACCTTTCAGTATTGATTTTTTCCAGAACCGCAAGCAGGTCCTTATCGAGATACTTCTTTCCTTCACTTATCATTTCGGCCGGTATTTCATAACAGCCTTCCGCCATAGCTCCGGCTATAGCCGCTAAAGTATCTGTATCCCCGCCCAGGGAAACCGCATTTCTCACCACATCTTCATATGAGTTTCCTTCAAAATATGAAATCAAAGCTTTGGGCAGAGAATCCATACAGCTTTCGTTATGTTCGTGTCTGTCTCTTAATTCCTCGAGTGTCTCCCAGAGGTCATATCCGAATTCCTGTTCAACATATCTCTTTATTTCTTCCTTGTTTTTTCCGGTTCTGCCCAGATATATGACAGCTGCTGTACATTCCGCACCCTTGATTCCTTCCGGATGATTATGGCTGACCTCAGCTGTCCATCTGGCAACTTCTCTTGTCTTAGCTAATGAATCATATAACCAGCCGGCTGCTGATACTCTCATCGCTGAACCATTGCCATAAGAACCATAAGGTTTATGATCTTTCGATCTCAGCCATTTCCTGAACATTCCGCCATACCCGGCATCAGGATATCTCTTCCCCCAGTTACACATCTGTTCGATTACTTTAGTTTTGACCGTTTCACTGTCCGCTTCTTTCCCCGCTTCAAGCAGAGCTTCAGCGATCGCTGCGGTCATTACTGAATCATCAGTGTATTCACATTCTTTGGTAAACAGTTCAAAATCCTTGCGTTTGCCGCCTCTGTCAAATTCAAATCTGCTGCCTATGATATCTCCTAATACTGCACCAAACATTTTTCATCCCTCCTTTGTTTACGCTTTGATGATACATGACCACAATAAAAATTTTGTCTCTTTTGAAGAGACATTATTTATAATGAATATGAGGAATGTTATGGCCATAAAATTCGTTCGTGCTGATATCACAACGCTTAAAGTTGATGCGATCGTCAACTCCGCCAACCCTTTAGCTAAAATCGGAGGCGGTGTTGATAGAGCGATCTATAATGCTGTCGGAGCTGAGAAACTGTTAAAGGAAAGAAAAAAGATCGGATCGATCGATATCGGAGACGCTCGAGTAACGCCTGGTTTTGACTTATGTAAAGTGATCATTCACACTGTCGGACCTAAGTGGATCGATGGCAGACATCATGAACTGGAAAGCCTGCATAGCTGCTATAGAAACTGTTTAGCACTGGCCCTTAAAGAACAGTGCCGTTCCGTAGCCTTTCCTTTGATCTCTACCGGCGTCTATGGCTTTCCCAAAGATGAAGCTTTAAACATCGGCACCAGTGAGATAAACGAATTCCTTCTAAAACACAGCAGCGTCGAAGTCATCATCTGTATCTTTGATGAAGACTCCTTTGTGCTGTCTGGCAAGATCGCGGAAAACGTCGAGGAGTTCATCAACCGACAGAAAGCTGATGAAAAACTCAAAGAGGAATATGGCGGCGGCTATCATGCCGTCATGGAGAGATCTAGAAAATCCAAGCTGATCAAGGTTGATAAAAACAATCTTTCCGTTTCACGTTATGAGATCTCCAGTGATACCTCATCACTGGCTGATAAACTGCTGTTCTATGTAAAACAGACAAATGAAAAACCATCGGCCATCTATAATCGAGCCTGGCTGCCGCGCCGGACTTATTCAAGGATCATGAATGGCAATTATGTGCCTGGAAAAGACGCATTAATTGCCTTATGTCTGGCCTTGAAACTTAATGTTGAACAGTCATATGATCTGCTCTCAAGAAACTCCATGACCTTTAATCCGGCTGATAAAGCTGATCAGTTCATTCTGATCTGTATAAAAAACAAGACCTATGATCTCGATAAGATCAATGAAGGTCTTGTGAAATTAGGTCTTGATGATAAACTGTTTATCGATCGCAAAGGCAGCTGATTTTACTCTACGGTAATGCGGCCTTCTACATCAGTATAAAGTCCGGAGAAATCATCAATTGACTGCGCATAGTCGATCAGGGCATTCAGATCGGTCTCACCAGCTTTAACGATCGGTTCGCAGTCTTTAAATATGGTATTGCCGCCGCCGCTGTTGAATATGATGTAATCATTGGAACAGACGGTGTATGTTTTCTCTGGATCAATCGGCTGATACTCGCCATCGATCAGAACATAAACATCCTTTACTCTGCGTGCATCGGAAGAGAAGCCGGCAAACATTTCATCACTGTCTAAAGTGACAGCTGACTCAACAGATGTATCGATCGTATACTTGAGTCCTGACGGGCACAGCAGGCTTCCATTTTCACCTACTGCTGCTCCATCAAACTTATACAGTTTTTCGGTCGAAACTGCACCAAATTCCAGTGCATCCAGTACCTGCTGGCCTGTGGCATAGCAGGATGACAGTTCATTTAAGAACGGGTTGACATCCATCAGATTCTGATAAGTTACTTCACCCGCATTCAAGCTGGTCCTGACGCCGCCGCCATTGACAAAGGCGATCTGTGTACCCATTACCTGACGATAGGCATCAGCGACAAAATTAGCTACCGGTGTTTCTCTGCTGCGGGTCATTCTGATACCCTCTTCATCGGTTGCCCATAAATCATGATCAAGCGTGAAGATCTTCTGCTGCAGGATCTTGTCCAGTTCAGCTTTGGCATCATCGATTTCCGCTTCAATGGTCGCATCCTTTTCTGCATACTGATCGATATGCATGGTTGTGATCGAGCCATCCTTGCCGATGATCAGCTGACCTAAAGCCTGCAGTTTGGTACCGACCGAG
>CADCOR010000026.1 GCA_902803055.1 uncultured Erysipelotrichaceae bacterium | reverse complement strand
TGGAAGAGCTGATCAAGTGTGGTGCTGATACCTTTATCAGAGTCGGCACGGCGGGACGGGTTTGCGATGAATCATATGATGAGTCGCTTGATGGCGTCATCAATAATGCAGCGGTCCGCGATGAAGGCACGACCATTCACTACATTCCGATCGAATATCCGGCTGTCGCTGACCGGCACGTTACTGCCGCCTTGGCAGACAGTGCCAAGAAGCTGGGCTATAATTTCCTGGAAGGCATCACGCAGTCCAAGGATTCCTTCTTTGGCCAGCATTCTCCGGAGACGATGCCGGCAGAAGCCAGACTCAAGGAAAGATGGGAAGCCTGGCGCAGAGGCCATGTCGTTTCTTCGGAAATGGAATGTGCTGCCTTATTCGTCATTTCTTCAATAAGAAGATGTCGGGCTGGGGCGATCATGGCTTTCAGTGAGATGGAGAAATCGGTGGAAGTTGCCTGCGAGGCATTAAAGATCCTGATCGAGGCAGATAAACAATAATGAAAACTGAGAGTTCATAGCAGCTCTCAGTTTTTTATCAGAAAATAAGATTTAGAGACTGGCGCTTTTCAGCAGATCCAGCAGCAGCGTGTGCAGTTTGACCGGATCGGTTTTATAGATGACATCGATCGGTTTTTCGGCTTTGAACATACCGCGGCGGTCGATGACAAGCTGGCCATCTGCCATACCGGCCGAGATATCGACATGTGCGACATCGCGATGCATCTCAATGATTACGCTTTCATCTATTAGCGGGGCGACCGCGGCATAGTCATAGGCGCAGCATGAACCGATATTCTGCCTGAATAAGAGATTGCATCTGCTGATATAGGCCTGCAGTTCATCATAAAGGAAATCCGCGATTTCGTTATTAACAGCTTTAATGGCTTTGAGATCATCCTGATCGTAAGTGACACCTGCCTCACAGGCTTCGATCGGACATAACATGATATGAGCACCGCAATTTAGGACGATCTCGGCTGCTTCCGGATCATCATAAAAATTGGCTTCGGCTAAAGGGGTGCGATTGCCGATAAATAAACCGCCGCCCATGATATAGATCGTATTGATATTGTTTACAATTGATGGATCCAGTCTTAAGGCCATGGCAATATTGGTGAGCGGTCCTACCGCACAGATATCGATCTTTTCTTCTGTCTTTCTGAGTGTTTCGATCAGATAGGAACAGGCGTGTTTTTCTTCAGCTTTTCTTCTGGGTGCTGGCAGGTCAAAGGATGGGTCATGGATCAGGATCTGCTTGCCATCGACTTCCATCTTGATCCTTTGCATCAGAGTGTTGTGATCTCTGCCTCTTAAAAGATCTCTGACCATCGGTTCATTGCAGCCGGCATAGACCGGAATATCTTTCTTGCACAGATCAGTTACTTTCAGGGCATTATCCACGACATTCCTGACCGGGATATTGCCTTTGACACAGGTAATGCCGATGACATCGATCTTATCACACAGCAGTAAAGCGATCAGCGCTACTGCATCATCACAGCCGATATCGCAGTCAAATATCACTTTTCTTTTATCCATTTTCTTTACCTCATTTTCAGTATATCATCATTGTTTTTTCCGATAGTTTTTTGTAAACGCTTTCAGCTAAGCTTATAATATTATTAAGGGCGAAAAGCCCATGGGAGGAAAAAATGAAAAACTTTTTTAAGATCCTGATGATTGCCTTATTGGCTTTCGCAATCGTTGGCTGCTCAGGCGGCGAGCCTAAAACCGATGAAGGCGGCGGCAGCGATGAGCCTGTAACAGGCGGAAGTCTGGTTATCTATTCACCTAACTCAGATGCACTTATCGATGTAGCTTATACATTCGGCGAGAAATATGGCATTACAGTCGATGTAGTAAGTGCCGGTACTGGTGAGTGTCTGGAAAGAATCGCGGCTGAAAAAGACAATCCGCAGGGCGATGTCATGTTCGGTGGCATGAACTATGCGAACTCTTTCAACCCTGACTATGTTCCATTATTCGAAGCTTATACAGCTGAAGGCGATGGCAAGCTTCCTGAAGCTTACCGCAACTTCAATGGCATTACTACTCACTATTGCCTTGATGGTTCAGCTGCTTTGCTGATCAATACTAAAGAATACGAAAAACTCGGTCTGAAGCTTGAAGATTTCGATGAGTATGAAGATCTGCTTCAGCCGGAACTCAAGGGCAAGATCGCTATGGGTGACCCAGCCAACTCTTCAAGTGCGTGGGCAGAACTCACAAACATGTTATTAGTCAAGGGCGAACAGCCATATGACGAGAAGGCCTGGGAATTCGTCAAGTCATTCATTGATAACCTCGATGGCATTCAGCTTTCTTCTTCATCAGCTATCTACAAGGGTGTTGTTCAGGGCGAATACGTTGTCGGTGTTTCCTATGAAGACCCATGTGTAAGTCTGCTGGTTGATGGTGCGACTAATGTCAAGCTCGTTTATCCTAAGGAAGGTGCTGTATGGCTCCCTGCTGGTGTAGCTATCATCAAGAATGCTCCTAATATGGATAATGCGAAACTGTTCCTTGACTGGCTGATTTCTGATGAAGGTCAGCAGGAAATCGCTAAGACGACTGCCCGTCCGGTTAATCCAGCTATTCCGAATGTTGCTAAAGAAATGACTCCGTTCTCAGAGATCAATGTCGTTTACGAAGATATGGCTCTGTGCGGCGAAAACAAGAAGGCTTGGCAGGCACGCTGGACTGAGATGTTCACTGCAGCTCAATAGTATTTAATTAAACAATAGTGAGGTTAGGAATATGAGTGTAAATATCAAAATTAGAGATGCCGTAAAGAAATATGGCGATAATACGATAATTTCTGACTTATCACTAGATATCAAGGAGGGTGAGTTTTTCACCCTTCTTGGTCCATCTGGATGTGGTAAGACAACATTATTAAGAATGATTGCCGGTTTTAACTCGATTGAAGGTGGAGATTTTTATTTTGGGGAAAACAGGATCAATGATATGGATCCGGCTAAGCGCAATATCGGTATGGTGTTCCAGAACTACGCTATCTTCCCGAATATGACCGTCGAAAACAACGTTGCCTTCGGTTTAAAGAATCGCAAGCTTCCGAAAGAGGAGATCGCATCCAAGACTGATCAGTTTCTGAAATTGATGAAAATCGATGAATATCGCGATCGTATGCCGGAAAGGTTATCCGGTGGTCAGCAGCAGCGTGTCGCTTTGGCGAGAGCCCTGGCGATCACTCCTGATGTTCTGCTGATGGATGAACCGTTAAGTAACCTTGATGCCAAACTTCGAGTTGAAATGCGAAGCGTCATCAAGCAGATTCAGAATGAAGTAGGAATCACAACGGTTTATGTTACTCATGACCAGGAAGAAGCTATGGCTGTTTCCGATCGCATTGCCGTCATGAACAATGGCGATATTCAGCAGATCGGTACACCAAAAATTCTCTATCAGCGGCCGGCAAATCTGTTTGTCGCAACTTTCATTGGCCATACTAATGTCATTGATGCTGAACTTATTGTCAAGGATGGCAAGGCCTATCTGAAATTGCCGGGTGGCTATGAAGTTGAAGTTGAGACGATCAAAGATGAAGAAAAGAAGAATCAGAAGGTCAAGGCAAGTATCAGACCGGAAGAGTTCATCGTAGAACCTGAAAATGGACAAGGCATCAAGGCTGTCGTTGATGATGCGGTATTCTTAGGCCTGAATACGCATTACTTCGTACATTTTGCGGATGGCGAAGAGGCTGAGATCATTCAGGAATCAAAGATCGATTCGATCATTGAAAAGGGCAGTGAAGTGACCCTGGGCATCAAGACGGAAAAGATCAATATCTTCAATGAGACCGGCGAATACAATCTGGTCAAAGGTGTGATCAATGATCTTGATGTCTATAAAAAAGAAGGTCAGAAATGAATACGGTAAAGAATAAAAATTTCGATGTCTGGAAGATCGTTTCCTTAGCGATCCTGGGCTTGTATCTGCTGTTCCTTATCTATCCGCTGTGGAAGCTGCTTTATAATGCTTTCTTTTCCAATGGTGTTTTTACGCTGGAACAGTTTGAGAAATTCTTCTCACAATCCTATTACATCAAATCGATCTATAACAGTATCAAGGTCTCATTGCTGGCAACAGTATTGACCCTGATCATCGGTGTGCCGCTGGCCTACTTCTATCAGATGTATGAGATCAAGGGCATGGCAACTTTGCAGGTCATCATTATCCTGTGCTCCATGTCAGCACCGTTTATCGGCGCTTACTCCTGGATCATGCTGCTGGGCAGAAGCGG
>CADCOR010000025.1 GCA_902803055.1 uncultured Erysipelotrichaceae bacterium | reverse complement strand
TTGGGTTTCGGAAATCGATGGTGTTGTTGATCTGACAAAACAGCAGATTGAAAAATTCAATGCTGCTAATGATGATCTCACTATCAATGCTACGATTGAAGGTATTTCTGAATCAGAAGCTGCTACACAGATGATCACTGATGTTGAATCGGGACCGGATCTCTATTGCTTCGCTCAGGACCAGCTGGCTCGTCTTGTTCAGGCAGGTGCTTTGAACGTTCTTGGTGAAGGTGCTTCCGCAACTGTCAAGGAAAGCAACGATACTGGCGCTGTTAATGCCGCTACAGTTGATGGCAAGCTGTATTGCTATCCATTAACTTCTGATAATGGCTATTTCATGTACTATGACAAGTCTGTCATCAGCGAAGATATGGTTGATGATCTCGCAACTTTAGTAAAAGCCTGTGAAGACAACAACAAGTTCTTCTCTATGGAATACAAGACTTCTGCCTGGTACAACGCTGCCTTCTTCTTTGGCACAGGCTGTAAATCTGACTGGACAACTGATTCGGAAGGCAAGTTTACTTCAGTGAACGATACTTTCAACTCACCGGAAGGTTTAGCTGCCATGAAAGGTATGGAGATCTTAGCTAAGTCTAAGGCTGCCAATTCTTCATCCGATGGTGCTGACTTCTCTAAAGGTTCTGCTGTTGTTGTAACTGGTACATGGGCATTAAATGATATCAAGGCTATTCTTGGTGACAACATGGGTGTTGCTGATCTGCCTAGCTTCACTGTTGACGGCCAGACTTATCACTTAGGTTCATTCTCAGGCAACAAGTTAATGGGTGTTAAGCCTCAGACTGACGCTGTTAAAGCTTCTGCTTTACAGAGACTCGCTCTTTATCTGACTGGTGAAGAATGCCAGCTGGAAAGATTCAATCAGTTCGGTTGGGGTCCATCTAACCTCGCTGCTCAGGCTAATGATGCTGTTAAATCAGATCCGACACTGGTTGCTTTAGCTGCTCAGAATGCTTATGCTACTCCACAGGGCCAGATTCATGGTTCATGGTGGGATATCGCCAAGGTTTTAGGTACAGTTGCTGAAGAAGCTGCTTCTGATGATGATCTGCAGGCTGGTCTTGATCAGTACAAGGCTGCTATCGATGCTCTGTTCTCATTAGATGGCTATGTATTTGTCGGTGCCTGGAACGAATGGAATAACGCTGATACAGAAATAGCTGTTATGACTCAGGATGGTGAAAACCTTTCTATCACTCTTGATGTTCCAGAATCAGATTACATGGGTGGACGTATTGTTGCTGCCGGTACTTGGGACAACGATATGGGCTGCCAGCAGGTTACTGATGGCGCTGATCTCATTCAGCCGTATGATGCTGCCGCTAACCCTGACAACAACATCGTCTTCTTAGCTGCTGGTAATTATACTGTTACTGCTAACTTATCCAGCAAGGAAGTCAAGATCGTTAAGAACTAAGCTGATCTATGATATTACAAAGGCAGACTTTTTAAACTGAGTCTGCCTTTCTTTTTTAATTTTTGAGGGGAATAAGGTCTATGGAAAAGACAAATTCTAATAATATCAGTCTATTCGACGATCTCAGTGATCTAGATCTTTTAAAACTGACACGCTTCCAGACCTTCCTTTATAAGATTATCCATTTCTTTAAAGCGATACCGCACTTTTTCGTTTCATTGTTTGGATTTATTTTCAATTTTATAAAGGGATTTTTTGTCTGGATCAAAGATGATTTCACTGAAATTGTCAGTACTTTCAAAGAAGGGGACTACAAGACCAGACTTTCATATCCGATCATGGGCTTTGGCTCAATTGCCCGTGGTCAGATATTAAGAGGTTTGCTGTTCTTATTATTTGAAATTGTATTTATCGTCTATATGATTACAGCCGGTTTCCACTGGCTGGGAAAACTGCCTAGTCTGGGTACTCAGGCTTCGGGAATGGTTTATGATCCGAAACTGGATACCTATGTCAGAGTTGCCGGAGATGATTCCTTCAAGTGTCTTCTGTATGGCGTTATGACAATTCTGTTTATTCTGGCTTTCATCTATACCTGGAGACTTAACATCAAGCAGAATCAGATCTCGGAGATGCTTCTGAAAGAAGGCAAGAAACTCAAATCTACAAGAGATGATCTGAGCTCTTTGCTGGATGAAGACTTCCACAAGACACTGCTGGCTTTGCCTTTACTGGGCATTTTCTTCTTTACTGTCCTGCCGATCATTTTCATGATCCTTGTCGCATTTACTAATTATGACGGTGCTCATGATGGCTATTCCAATCTGTTTACCTGGGTTGGGCTGGATAACTTCAATTCGCTGTTCAATCTGAATCTGGGTTCGAATAATCTGTCACTGGCCTTTGGCGAAATTCTGTCCTGGACGATCATCTGGGCAATCTTTGCGACTTTCACCAACTACTTCTTGGGCATGTTTGTAGCAATCATGATCAATAAGAAGGGCATCAAGTTCAAGAAATTATGGCGTGGCATTCTGGTTCTGACCAGTGCAGTACCGCAGTTCATCTCTTTACTGTATGTTTCCAAGATGTTTGCGGCCAATGGTCTTGTCAATGGCGTACTAATAAACAGCGGCATTATCTCTGATTTAAGTCACATCATCCGTTTCTGGGAAGATAAGACTTTAGCCAGAATCATGGTCATTGTGATCAATATCTGGGTCGGTGTGCCATATCTGATGCTGATCGTCACCGGTATTCTGATGAATATCCCGGCTGATTTATATGAATCAGCACGTATCGATGGCGCCAATGCCGTACAGCAGTTCTTCAAGATAACCTTGCCTTATATGCTGTTTGTCACAGGCCCATACCTTTTGACGAGTTTCATTGGCAATATCAACAACTTTAACGTTATCTATCTGCTTACTGCCGGGGGACCAGACAACCCGAAACTGCTGACCAGTGCGGGTTCAGCTGGTGATACTGACCTTCTGATCACCTGGCTGTTCAAGATCACGACTGGTGCCGAAAGCAAGTACTATCTTGCCTCAGTCATCGGTATCATGATCTTCGTCTTTGTATCTTTCCTGGCGTTAGTTGTCTATAACGTAATTCCTTCAACCAGAAATGAGGAGGATTATTCATAATGTCTGAAATATCTAAGAAACACATGGGCTTGAAAGCCAAGGAAAGGCTTTCCAATACGATTATTTACATCATTCTTGTTCTGATGAGCATCGTCTGGCTGCTTCCTTTCATCTTTCTGGTCTTTGAATCATTAAGAGTTGAGACAACCAACCAGGTTGGCTATGTTATTCCTAAAGTATTTGGCTTTGACAACTATATCAACCTGTTTACCAAGACTGATTTTCCGATCTGGTTCAAGAACACCTTTATCATCGGATTATTTGCCTCGGTCATTCAGACCATTATCGTCTTAAGCATGTCCTACACTTTATCCAGATTGCGTTTCAAAGGCCGTAAAGGTCTGATGAATCTGATGCTGGTACTGGGCTTCTTCCCGGGCTTCCTTTCGATGATCATCCTGTATAAGGTCTTAAGCTGGTTCAATCTGACCGGCGCCAATTCGGTTCCTGGTCTGATTCTGGTCTATGTTGCCAGCTCCGGCATGGGCTATTACGTATCCAAAGGTTTCTTTGATACGATCTCAAGATCATTGGATGAAGCGGCAAGAGTTGATGGGGCAACAAGATTCCAGGTCTTCACAAAGATCATCATGCCTTTATCAAAGCCAATCGTCATCTACACCATCCTGACAGCTTTCATGGCTCCTTGGGGTGACTTCATGTTTGCGAAATACATCTCGCATGCGACCAGCGCAGGTATGAACGTCGCAGTAGGTCTGCAATACCTGATTTCTACGCCATCGAATCTGGCAGCGAATTATACGCTGTTCTGTGCCGGGGGTGTTGTTGTAGCGATCCCGATTACGATCTTGTTCATGGCTTTACAGAGATACTATGTTGAAGGTGTAACCGGTGGTGCAGTGAAAGGATAATAATTATGGCAAGTGTAAAACTGAAAAATGTAAAAAAAGTTTATGATAATAAAGTTGAAGTCGTCCATGATTTCAATCTTGATATCGCCGATAAGGAGTTCATTGTTTTTGTCGGACCTTCAGGATGTGGTAAATCGACGACCTTAAGAATGGTTGCAGGTCTGGAAGAGATTACGGATGGCACAATCGAGATCGATGGTGTTGTCGTAAATGATCTGCAGCCTAAAGACCGTGATATCTCCATGGTTTTCCAGAACTATGCTCTGTATCCGCATCTGACTGTCTTTGAAAATATAGCTTTCCCATTGCGTTTACAGAAGGTTCCGCAAGATGAAGTTTTCAAGAAAGTTACGGAAGTATCGGACATTCTCGGTATTACTGAATATCTCAACCGTAAGCCTCGTGCTTTATCAGGCGGACAAAGACAGCGTGTCGCGATCGGCCGAGCCATGGTCAGAAATCCCAAAGTCTTCCTGATGGATGAACCTTTATCAAATCTGGATGCGAAACTGCGCAACCAGATGAGAGCCGAAATCATTCTCTTGAGAAAGAGAATCGATACAACCTTCATCTATGTCACACACGACCAGACCGAAGCTATGACCTTAGGTGATCGTATCGTTATTATGAAAGATGGCTACATCATGCAGGTAGGAACACCTGATGAGGTCTTTGATTCACCAAAGAATCTGTTTGTTGCCGAATTTATTGGTGCGCCAAAAATGAACACCTTCAGATGTCAGCTGATCAAGGAAAACGGCGAGTATTATGTCACACCGTTTGGTTCTAAACTGAAAGTTGATGGTTACAAGGGAGAAGAACTCAAGAAGCGCAATATTGAACCGCAGGAAGTTATTCTCGGTGTCAGACCAGAACACATGGTCTTAGGCAAAGACGCAGACAATGATATCGACGCCAAGATCCTGGTCAATGAAATGATGGGCTCTGAACTGCACTTACACGTTGTGACTAGGGACAATACAGAACTTATCATCAGAGTACCAACTGTCGATCTGTCGCATGAACAAAGATCAAAACTGGTCAATGGCCATGAGTTCCACATTACCTTCAAGGGCAATGTCATGAACTTCTTCGATGTCAATACGGAAGAAAACTTACTGAATTAAGCGAAAGGGGAGCTGAGCTCCCCCTTTATTATGCTTATTTCAATAACACACTCGTATATGCACCGACGCTCAGGCGTTTATCTTTATATGAAGCTTCATTTAAACCGATATAATCTATTAGCTCATTAAACATCTCAGCTTCTATTGATATCTCTTCTTTGGAATTATTGTGTAACAGATAAGTTGTTTCACCGAGGTAAGTTATCGCAAAGCCGCCCAGATTTTTCTGATTGAGATTGTATTTCTTATATATGCCTCTGGCTATCTGCGGATAACGGTTGCGGAAACTGATAAGTTTTCCATAGTAATTAAGCAGACTGTTTTCATCGCTTAGCTGATCTTTGACCGTACCATTAACCTGTTTGTTCAAAGCGTAATTGGATCCTTCCGGATCTTTTATCGTATCGTCGTCACCCCATAACATGGCCAGCCTTCGATTGGCATCAGTATTATTGCCGCCTCTTGTGCCTTTCATGCCGATCTCTTCGCCATAGTAGATGAAAGGGGATCCTGGTGAAAGAATATACAGGTTGGCTCCTATATATGCTAAACCATTGGAGACATTGAGATAGCCTGAGCAGCGATCCATATCATGATTTGAGATAAAGGGGATAGCCATCGCATGACGATTTATCTCGTGGATCCTTTCTTCGTATTTTTCGATATAATTGCTGAAGGTGTTTATATTGTTTCCTTTGGCGGTCTGAGCTATCAAACCTTCAGCCTGAGCAATCGTGAAATTGAAACAGTTCATGGCTTTGATATAATCGTTTATTTCGCTTTCGCCGCTCCACACCTCGCCAACCAGATAGACGTCTTCTTTGATCTCTCTTAGCCTGCTGCAGTAGTCATTCCAGAACGCAATTGATGCGTTCTTGTCATTCATATAGACATATTTTGAAGCATCAAAGCGGAAACCGTCGATGCCTTTATCAAGATAGAATTTGGCAATATTATAGACTTCCTCTTTGACCTGTTCATTGCTGAAATTGAGTTCAGGCATATTATCGGAGAAGTTGCATTCATAACTCTCATTTGTACCAGGTATGCCCTTGAAACGCAGATTTGCCGGAATGCTGTCATTTTGCGCATACGCATAATATTCATAATAAGGATTGCTTCTGTCGTTATTCTGATGTGCTTTGACGAATTCCTTGAACCATTCATGCTGATCAGATGTGTGATTGATGACAAGATCAAGGATGACGATTATGTTGCGCTTATGAGCTTCTTTGATCAGTTTATCGAGATCATCCTGGTTTCCGAAAGCCGGATCGATCGTATAGTAGTCGATGACGTCGTACTTGTGATAGGAAGGGGACTTGAAGATCGGTGTCAGCCAGATACCTTGAATACCCAGTGATTTTCCTGAATCGATATCGCCATCATTAAGATAATCCAGTCTTCTGATTATGCCGTTGAGATCACCAATGCCATCGCCATTGGAATCAGAAAAAGAACCGGAAAAGATTTCGTAGAATACACGGTAGTTGTCATCTATGGGATCGACCGTTTTCTTTTTGCAGCCGCCAGATAACAGGATCAATAGAATAAGCAGTACGATCTTCGTTTTGTTCTTCATTTCATTCACCCACCTTATTCAGCAGAGCGTTGTCTATCTTGCCCCAGGCGCCATTACCTTCACCTGAACATTTCACATAGATTCCGACTTTGAGCTCATCATTTCCGTTATAATCAAAAGCATCAATCAGTCCCTGATCCCAATTGTTGTAGGTACTGATCTTCATTTCTTTTTTAGCGATGATTTGATCATTGAGTTTTACATAAGCATAGATTTCCTGTCTTCCGGCGTCACCACCCATAATGGATATCGCAAATTTGTATTTTCCAGCACTCAGATTCTCAACTTTCTGTTCCAGTTCAAATTCGATTGAATCTGGGTTTTTTGACCAGAAATGATAATGTCTGTTTCCATTTAGAGAATCAGTCTGTTTTTCTTCGACATATAACTCATTGGATTCTTTTATTCTGTTTAGATTCCATCCTGTTGGTACTGCGGTTTTATTATCATCTTCTTCAAAGGAATAATTATTCAGGAAATTGAATTCGATCATTGAGACGTAGCAGTAGGCATCCTTGCCATCAGCAAATCCGTGCAGTTTATAGGTCTTGACACCATTGGACTTCATTTCCTGCTCATCAAAATCATCCCAGCTGACGGCAACTTCCTGTTTGGAGTTATCAGACATGATCGCCTTGACTTTTTCTGGAAGGATTATATTTTCATTCAGATCTATTTCGATATGACTGTCTTCGATCGATTCAGCCTTAAGAGGTATTTCATTGCCTTTTTTGCACAGCTCGAATAGTTTAAGTGATTCTAAAGGGTGACCATCAGGAGTGAAGAAAGCCTGATTGTCGACAGCTGAACCGCCATAGTACTTTCCAGCGTCATCTGGATCATATGCCTTGGCATATGAACTCGCCCAGCCTGATCCGTATTCTTCCCAGAGTTTCTGATTTTCAGCTAAAGAAGAAGTTCCAACGCTTATCCAGGCACCTTCCCAATAACAGATACCCAGACAGTTATTTATTCTGTTTGCGGCGGTATCAATGACATCACAGATTGCGTTTGTCTGTCCCTGAATCGAATAAGGATAATTCTTGGTCACAGCACTTGTTTCGGAAATTGTATTGGCAGAAAAATCGCTGTCTTCAGCTGTATAGGCGTATGAGGTTTCAATGATCATGGTTTTCTTGTCGTAAGTATCCGCAATAGTATTGAGAACATTTGCTAAGTTTTCCAATGAGCCATGCCAGTAAGGATAGTATGAACTCGCAAAGACATCATAGTCGAGGTCATAGTAGGCGAGTTTCTTGGCATAATCGAGATAAGCACCTTCTTTTTCCGGATTGGCAAAGTGAACGGCTATCAGCGCTTTCGGATATACTTCTCTGATCGCTTTTGCGCCATTGACCATCAGATGGTAGACGATATTCATCCATACCTTTTCACCAGCAAGGGCACCGTTTGTTTCGTTGCCCAGCTGAACCATCGCAATATCGATCTTTTCTTTCTTCAATAATTCAAGTGACTCCTTCGTATAGTTATACAAGGCTTCAGCTTTTTCTTCGATCGTAAAGTTTTTCCATGACTTTGGACACATCTGTTTGCCTGGATCAGCCCAGAAATCTGAATAATGGAAATCGATGATCATCTTCAGACCGTATTCTTTCGCTCTTTTGGCGATCTTTAAAGCTGTCTGAATATCACAGTTTCCTCCTCCATAGCCGTGTCCTTGATCATCATAGGGATCATTCCATACTCTTACCCGGATATGACTGATTCCGCTTTGGGCCAGGACTTTGAAGATATCATCTTTCTCTCCTTCATAGTTATAAAAGTTTACGCCGCTGTTTTCTAGAGAGATGATGCTGCTGAGATCCATGCCCATGATAAAATCGTCTTTGATATTTTCGATCCGGGGAATGAATACTTCTTTTGAAGAAGTGACCTTGTCAACTTTGGTTTTCCCACAGGCACACAGTACTGCTGATAAAAAGATCATTGCTGCAATTATATAATGTTTTTTCATAATAAACCTCACTATTATTTTAATATAAGTTAAAATAAATAATAGATTATGTGAGGGGTTTAATATGAGTATTGTTCGAAGTGCAGGCATCCTGATGCCTATATCTTCTTTGCCATCAAAATACGGCATCGGTACTTTAGGCAAGGAAGCGTACAATTTCGCAGATTTTCTGGCTAAGGCTCAGCAGTCTTACTGGCAGGTCTTGCCGATCGGCCATACGAGTTATGGAGATTCGCCTTATCAGGCTTTTTCATCTTTTGCGGGTAATCCATATTTCATTGATCTGGATATGTTAGTGGAAGACGGATTATTGGAAGCTAAGGATCTCAAGAAGATCAAGGTCAAAAATGCGGAAAAGGTTGATTACGGTTATCTTTATGAAACACGTTATCCTCTCTTATATAAAGCTTATGAAACCGGAATAAAGAAATTTGATAACGAATTTGATCAGTTTTGTGTCGAAAACAGAAGCTGGCTTGAGGATTATGCCTTGTTTATGGCACTCAAGAAACATTTCAAGATGGCTTCCTGGCTGGAGTGGCCAGATGAGAATATCAAGAAACGTAACCATGATACATTGAACTATTACCGTGAAGAACTTAATGATGATATCAGATTCTATGAATTCATTCAGTTTCTGTTCTATAAGCAGTTCTTTGCGTTCAAGAAATATGTCAATGGTTTAGGGATTAAGATCATCGGCGATCTGCCTATCTATATCGCCATGGATTCATGTGAAGTGTGGGCTGATCCGATCCAGTTCAAGCTTGATATGGAACTGATGGTTCCGAAAGAAGTTGCTGGTGTACCGCCAGATTACTTCTCTGCCAATGGTCAGCTTTGGGGAAACCCATTATATAACTGGGAATACATGAAGACCACCGGTTATAAATGGTGGATCGATAGAATCGATGGAGTTCGAAAGTGTTTTGATGTCATCAGGATCGACCATTTCCGTGGCTTTGAAGAATATTGGGCTGTGCCTTATGGCGAAAAGACGGCCAAGAACGGTCATTGGGATAAAGGACCTTCAATTGACTTTGTAGGCGTGTTACGTGACTGGTTCCATGATGTTGATTTTATTGCCGAAGATCTGGGCATCATCGATGAAAAGGTTACTGATCTTTTGAAGCAATCCGGATTCCCAGGCATGAGAGTCCTTGAGTTTGGTTTCACACCTGATGGCAGCAGTTATCATTGTGTTCAGCATCATGTCAAAAACGGTGTCTGCTATATCGCAACGCATGACAACAAACCGATCATGGGTTTCCTTGATACCTGCAAGAAAAATGATCTGGCTTATGCCAAACTCATCTATGGCTTGAATAAAGAAGAAGGCTACAATTTCGGCTTTATCAGGGCTGGAATGGGTTCGGTCTGTGATCTGTTTATCGCACAGATGCAGGATTACCTCGGCTTAGGTGCAGATGCTACAATGAACGCTCCCGGCACTTTAGGCAACTGGTCGTGGCGCATGAAGAAAGGTGCTAATGACAACAAACTTTGTGAGAAGATCAAACGTTATACTCACGCTTTTAACCGTGACAGCAATAAAATCGCTGAAATCGCTGAAAACGGCTTGAAAGATAAGAAGAAATAATGTTATATTAATTAGGCATTGTTGCTGAGTTTGAATCTACTCCGGTTTCTTACCCGGTTACAATGGACGAAAAGAAAAGGAGAAATTAAATGTTAACTAAGGAAGAAAAGGCTAAGATCGTTAAGGATTACGCCAGATTCGAAGGTGACACAGGTTCCGTTGAAGTTCAGGTGGCCTTACTCACAGCTACTATCAACAAGCTCACTGTCCACATGCAGTCAAACAAGAAGGATTTCCATTCCAACAGAGGTCTGCTGATGATGGTCGGTAAGAGAAAGAGCTTACTTGAGTATCTGAAGAGAGAAGA
>CADCOR010000024.1 GCA_902803055.1 uncultured Erysipelotrichaceae bacterium | reverse complement strand
TAAGACCGCTAAAATCGCTTTGATCCGACGATTATCATTTAACGCATTGATAATGACGAGCTCTGATCTTTCGATCGAGCAGCAACGTAGATCGTTAGTGTTGGTTATATCGCCATTCCTGCAGATGACTTCGATGTTATCGGGGATCTCAACATTGTTTTTCAGATCTTCTTCCAGATCAGGCTTTTCTATATCGGTACAGATGACCACTACTCTTTTTCTCTTTTTTCCTGTAGCCAAAATTATCTGATTGAGCAGACCATGTTCGCCGATGTTATAACCAAGAATGACTGTATGATTCTTCTCCAGAACCACTGAGTCACCTTTTCTTAAACTGCTTAGTTTTTCTTCGATCGCACTGGAAACAACACCGATCAGGATACTGGTGAAAAGCAAGCCTACTAAAGCCGTAAGTGTATTCAGAATAATATAGCCAATACTGCCATCTTCACTTGAAGGCATATCGGTATTGATGGTATTAGCTAATGAATCCCAGAAGGCCGGAAAAATAGAGTCTCTGAGTTTAAACAATAAAGCCAGGATCGAAACAAAGACAAGCACAAAAAGGACCGACAAGGCAAGTAAGATCATGATGCTTGCGGTACCTTTAGACATCTGCTTATCTAGCCAGTATCTGAACTTATCTTTAAAGCTGTAGTCTTTCATGTATTATTTTTGTTTCTGTTTGTTGACATTATTATATCAACAAAACGCTATTCAAGCCGAACTATTCAAAATATCTGTGGTCAGTTTCCTTCGATATATGGTCTCATGGCATCAACCCAGATTCCATATGCTTCTTCGGATAAGTGAAGTCCATCAACGGTGTATTCCGGTTTGATATAACCTGATTCTTCCAGATATGAATATAAATCAAAATATGTTGCATTATTCTGTCCTGCAAGTTCTGCGATCTTTCTGTTAAAAGAAACGATGGTATCAGGGGACAGGCTCAATCCCGTTGAAACCTCTTCAGATACCGGAAGGATGCTTATCAGATAAAGATCGAAATCTCCTCGGGATCTGACGTTTTCTACTAGTGATGTATATTTTTCTATACATTCATCTATATTGTCGTCTTTTAATGAATTGATGCCGATCATAAAGAATACTTTTTCAGGCTTAACTGTTTCCAAAGTTCCCAACCGATCCTTTATGCCTCTGATAGTATCTCCTGATATTCCCAGATTACAGATAACATAATCAGGGAACGCCAGATCAAAAGAGCTCTTATAAATAATGCTGTCTCCCAAAAAAGCGACATCGCAGTCTATTTTAAGCTGTTCAAGACATCTATCCCATCCGGAATAAATAAACATCGGATGTGGGTATTTACTGCCAGTATCCAAAACAACGGTTTCTTGTTCTGTTTCGTCATCAGAGACGGTTTCTGGTTCAGAAGCAGTAGCAGTTTCCGGTTCGGGAGCTTTTTCTGGTTCAGGCTCCGGAGTGGATGCGGGAACTGTTTCAGTTTCAGAAACAACTACAGGCTCGGGCTGCTTTTTATTGTGTTCATATACTGTTGCTACAGTAGCTAAGACAATAGATAAAACTATACAGAATATTATGAAACGACCATTTTTGCTAATGTTTTTGTTATTCATTTATCAACATCCTCACATTTTCAATTCAGTACATGTAATATTATTCCACAAATCAAAAACATTTAGAAACTAATACATTTATTTCTTAGGAAATCCTAAACCCGAAAGATATCAAAAAACATCATTGTTTCTTTGAACTTGTCAGGAAACAGTGATGTTTTATTTTTTTATTACTAATATTTTTCTATGAATATATGGTTATCTGAGTTTACCATCCATCAGCCTGTTGACGGCTGCTGTATATTCTTCTTTGGCCATCATATAGGCTGCCGCATGACCACACTCATCGACTAGTAACAGTTCTTTAGGGGAAACACAGGCATCATACATTTCCTGGGACATACGACATGGCACATAATGGTCCTCTTTGCCGTGAATGAACAGGATCGGAACGTCGGTATTTCTTACACAGTCTTCGCCTATTGAGGTATTGAAACTGATACCGGTGATAATAATTGACCAGAGCCAGGCCAGATAGCCGAAAGGAAAGTACGGCATACGATAGATATCATTCATCAGATGCTTGCTGATGCCGATGATCGAATCAAAACCGCAGTCATCGATGATGCCCGCAACATTCTTAAGTCTCATATTGGCACAATGGATTACTGTTGCCCCACCCATGGAAACACCATGCAGATAGATCTTCGGATCATCGTACATGTTGTTGATCAGCTGAACCCAACGAGCCACATCACGCTTATCGTGTTCTGAGAAACCAAGGTAATCACCTTCCGACTTGCCATGAGCACGGTCGTTAAGCAGCAGGACTGTTGAACCACGTTTCTGATAGATCTCGATGCGGTCAGAGAAATCCTCTTCCATGGATGATTTATAGCCATGGACACAGATCACTACTTCTTTAGGGTTTCCTTTTAATAGATAGCCATATAAAGTCAGATTGTCAAAGGAAATGATGCTGAGTTCCTTGAACTGCATCTTTTCCAT
>CADCOR010000023.1 GCA_902803055.1 uncultured Erysipelotrichaceae bacterium | reverse complement strand
GTCCACCTGCCCTCTACCGTATAGGACACTTAAGTCCGCAACGCTACTTTTCTTTAAGATGTTTAATGCACCATTGATATCCGCATTGAGGTATTGATTGGCTGTATATTTATTATTCCTATTCAGTTTATTCTTTGCCATAGCTCAAACCATAGCCCATTTCAAGCCATGGTTTATCGCTGCCGATCTCTTCGTTGCTGCTGTACCACGGGCTAGGGAGCCGGCCGGTAAAATCTGCCTTTCCGCATAAGACATTGACGATGCCCTGACCTTCCGAACCCGGCAGATAGCACATGACCATGCCATCCCAGTCATCAATGTAATCCTTGATGTAGACATTTCGGCCTGCCATCAGACAGACGACGATCTTCTTGCCATAGGACTTGGCTTTTTCCATGGCGGCTGCATTTTCATCAAGTGAAAGCGGACCGCACAGATCAATATACTCGCTGTCGCCATTCCATTCCGCATAGGCCTTTTCACCTAAGGCCAGCACGATCACATCAGCCTGTTCGACGTCTTTTTCATTAAGCAGGGTCAGGCCAAATTCATCAGCTTTCTTTTCAAAGCCTTCCTTCAAAGAAGTAACGCCCGGGATATCCTCTAAACCGCTTTCGTTCCAGTCCATTGTCCAGCCGCCGCATTGTACGACATCGTTATCCAGAGCTGGTCCCATCAGACATACCTTAGTCCCGCTCTTTAATGGCAGAACATCATTTTCGTTCTTGATCAGCACCAGGCTTTCTTCAACAGCCTTTTCCGCTACCGCTCTGTATTCAGCAGTTCCGGTTTCTGTCTTTACGGTCTTTAAGTTTTCACAGAATGGGTCAGCGATGATACCAGCATCTTTCTTGACCTGCAGGATCCGGCTTACCGCATCATTGACTCTTTCCTCGGAAATATCTTTTTTATTCACCGCTTCAACGATCGCTGCTGCTGCTTCATCATAGCGATCGATTTCCATCAGCATATCGATCCCTGAATTGATGCCAGTGACAACCTGTTCATAATAGGTCTTCGGAGAAGTGTTCTGGATCGAATTCCAGTCACTGACAATAAACCCTTTGAAGCCGTAATCATTCTTTAAGATATCGATGTATTTCTTGTTTTCATGCATCTTCACCCCATTGAGGGCGGAATGGCTGATCATGATCGTCTTGACCCCGGCATCGATCTCAGCCTTATAGACCTTGAGCAGCTTTTCGATCGTTGCATCATCAAGTCTTGAATCACCACGGTCGATCAGTCTTTGTGCATCGGAATCTTCACCGGTTCCAAATGTGACATTGCCATCGGCGAAGAAGTGCTTGGCACAGGCGATCAGACCGGCGTCCTGCAAGCCTTTGGTATAGGCAACACCCAGTCTTGTGATGATGTCGAGATCTGCGCCATAGCTTTCATAAGTCCTGCCCCAGCGCGGATCAGCGGATTGTGCCAGACAGGGCGCAAAGTTCCACAGCATATGACATAATTTGGCTTCATCAGCCGTGATCTGTCCGATCTCATACATGAGTTTTTCATCATTGGCGGCACCCATGCCGATATTGTGCGGGAACAGCACGGTATCCAGCGCGTAATTGACACCATGGACATCATCCTGGCCATAGACAAAAGGTATGCCGGCTTCTGACTCTACAGCTGCCTGCTGCCACTTGGCGATATAATCCTGCCATTTCTCATAGTTGTAATAGAAATCACGGGACAGCACACTGCCATAGCAGTTTTTTTCCATCTCCTCAAAACTGGAAATGTAATTGGCCGGCTGAACCATCTGGTAAGCCTTCTGTTCAAGCGTCAGCTGATCAACGATCTGTTCAACACTCATGTTGGCATATTCTTGATATCTGTATGCCGTCTTTCCATCTTTTCCCTTATCATTATTCCGGTTACAGCCAAATAATGATATACACACAAGCAGTATGACAAAGAATATCAGAATCCTTTTCATTGTATTTTCTGTTTTCATAAAAAACTCCTGTTAATGTTTTCTTTATTATGCCATAACCGAAAAAAGGACGCATCATGCGTCCTCAATAATCAGCGATTGTATTTTTCCGGAGTATTCAGAATCAGCGAACCCGCCGGTATGACTGAACCATCTTCAATTAATGTATCCCCGCCTAACACCGTCGCATTGGCATAGATGATGACATTGTTGCCGACATTGGGATGGCGCTTGCCGCCTTTGAGCAGATGGCCTTCCTCATCTTTGCGGAAGCTGCGAACACCCAGCGTCACGCCATGGTAGAGTCTCACATGATCGCCTACCACCGCTGTTTCACCTATGACGATCCCCGTGCCATGGTCGATACAGAAGTATTCGCCGATCTTGGCTCCCGGGTTGATATCGATACCGGTCTTTTCATGTGCGTATTCAGTGATCATACGCGGAATAATCGGCACATTGAGTTCATAGAGCACGTGTGCCAGCCGATACATGAACACGGCGAGAAAACCCGGAAATGATAACACGATCTCGGAATAGGTCTTGGCTGATGGATCACCATCATAGATCGCCTGAATATCTTTATAGAGAAGTTCCTGTACTTTCGGCAAAGACGCGACGAACTGTTCGGTTATCTCCTCGTAGTTCATATCGACCTTCCTGATCTCGCCCTCGAGATCGGCGATCATCGTTTCAAAGATCTCTTCACGCTGATCGACATGATCATAGTATTCTGGGAAAAATAAGATCAGGACTGCTTCCGAGATACCGCGGATCTTGTCTCTGTCAATGACGAAACCATCGCGGTCATTCAAAGTCTCACTGTTTTCAATTATCTGTTTAAGGATCTTACTGTAATCTGCCATTACTCATCTCCAAATAAAGCTGTCGAGAGATATCTGTCACCGGAATCCGGAAGGATGATTACAATGTTCTTGCCTTCGTTTTCCGGCCTTTTAGCCAGCTCAATAGCTGCCCAGATCGCTGCACCAGCCGAGATACCGACTAACACACCTTCGCTTCGGCCGAATAATGCACCGGTACTTAAGGCATCATCGTTTTCAACTTTGATGATCTCATCATATACTGACGTATCAAGCACCTTCGGGACAAAGCCGGCACCGATACCCTGGA
This sequence comes from uncultured Erysipelotrichaceae bacterium, assembly GCA_902803055.1. Taxonomy (GTDB): domain Bacteria; phylum Bacillota_I; class Bacilli_A; order Erysipelotrichales; family Erysipelotrichaceae; genus Colivicinus. The sequence continues at coordinate 2,294 of CADCOR010000023.1, read as the reverse complement.
TCTTATGGGCACCGGGATTGCCGCCGGATAAAACAGGTGAAGAAGCCGGTTCGACAGCGACGACTTTAACATCCTTGTTCTGTTCTTTCAGATAGCGACCCGTACCGGTGATCGTACCGCCGGTACCAACACCAGCCACCAGGATATCAACTTTGCCGTCGGTATCATTCCAGATCTCCGGACCGGTCGTCACATAATGTGCTTTCCAGTTGGCTGGGTTATCAAACTGCTGAGGGATAAAGGAATCAGGAATTTCTTTCGCCAGTTCTTCAGCTTTGGCGATCGCACCCTTCATACCCTTGCTGCCTTCAGACAGAACGATCTCTGCGCCATAGGCTCTGATCAGCTTTCTTCTTTCGATCGAGAAAGTCTCTGGCATGACGATGATCACTCTGTATCCTTTTGAGGTACCGACAGAAGCTAAACCAATACCGGTATTACCGGAAGTCGGTTCAATGATGACTGAGCCTTCCTTAAGGATGCCTTTTTCTTCAGCATCCTCGATCATCGCCTTGGCGATACGGTCTTTGACTGAGCCGGTCGCATTGAGATATTCCAGTTTTCCCAATAATTTAGCCTTCAGATCAAATTTCTTTTCCAGATGTACCAGTTCGAGTATTGGTGTATTTCCAATCAGTTCAGTTGCGTTATTTTTAATGTTTGACATGTTGTTCTCCTTCTTTCTTTTTAAAAACGACAAATAAAAACCGGGCTGATGTACAATACCCGGATAGCTCTCAGATTATCTTCACAAGAAATGAACTGTTATATGCCAAAACAATCCAGACGGCTATCCGGGTTATTACAGATACAACAACAATTTACATTTCTAAAGTTTTTCATGACCCGTTTCCTTTCGCCGTCACTTTGTCTAATTCAATCTTACTCTTATATCTTCAGATTGCAACTGATATTATCTCAGAAAATATTCAACTATTGCCATATGAGAAGAATCCCTTATTACCGGGATTCTTTATGCATTCTTACTTCTGATTTTTAAGCATCCGCTTGTTTTCATACATCAGCGCATCAGCTCTGGCAAAGACAGCCGCGACATTGCGGTCGCCTTCGTTTCTGGCCAGACCATAAGCGATGACGATCGCACCAGGGGTGGCGTTGTTTTCTTTCAGCTGTTCAAGCAGTTTATCAGCATCTTTATAGTCGGCGCCATCAGCGATCGCCACAAACTCATCGCCGCCGATCCTGAAGACCGGAGAATGTTTGAAGATATCACAGATGATCTTGGCCGTATCACAGATATATCTGTCACCGGTCTGGTGGCCATAGGTATCATTGACTTCCTTGAGATTGTTGACATCAAAGACCAGCAGCGCAAACTCGACATTCTCGCCGTTTTCGATACGCTTATTCAGTTTTTCTTCATAGTCGACATAAGCGTGTTTATTCCTGACGCCGGTCAGGGCATCGACATTGGCTTTCGCTCTGGCCTGGGAGAGATTGCGTTCATACTCCAGTTCCTGCTTCACATGCGCATCGATGTCGTTAATGCCAATGATCAGCTGCGGTTCGTCTTTTTCTTCAACAAGGGCGGCTTTCAGATTCACATAGTGCGGAACACCATTTAAAACCAGACGATAGCGCATTGTAAAGATGCCGTTCTTTTCTATTTCGGAAAGGATCTTTTCCTTGCGGAAAAGCGAATTGAAACGCTCAAGATCTTCCGGATAGATCGTGCTCCGGGCTTTCACTATGGTATCGTCAAAGAACTTCTCGCCTACCTTCTTGGTACCCAAGGTATCGTATTCTTCACTGCCGCTGTATTGCAGATAGCGGTCAGTCTTTGGATCGACCGTATAGATACTGATGTAATCGCCAGTCAAAGCATTGATCCTGTTATAGGTGATCCTTTCTTCCTTGATCCTTTCATCGGCTTCTTTCTGCCGCATCTGGGCATCGACATTATTGATGCCGATGATGATATGGGAATCGTTGTCACCCATGCGAGTTATCTTCATATTTGTGTAGACCGGGCCGTTTTCAGAATTCATCCGGTAAGTGAGGTTAAAGCTGTTCTGGGCATCAAGGGCGGCAATGATCTTTTCCTTTGTAAAAGCTTCCCTAAAAGGTTCGACATCCTTGGCATAAAGGACATTGCCCGCTTCATCATAGCTGCTCGCAAAGAAATCACTGCCTCTTCTTTCCTCGATAAGGCCATCGTTGTTCTGCGTCGTTCTGTATTCGACATAGTCTTCACTGTTCAGATCAACATAATATAGATATTCATAGTCGACCGCCAGGGCATGAACGATATTGCTGTAGGTGACGCTTTCATC
>CADCOR010000022.1 GCA_902803055.1 uncultured Erysipelotrichaceae bacterium | reverse complement strand
GGCAAAGCCTGGGGCTTTAACTTAGTTTATTCAGGAAATCATTACTCTTCCATTTCCAAAGATGAATACAGCATCCACCGCATCCAGGGCGGTATCTCGCCTGAGCGTTTTCATTACCCTCTGCTTCCCGGAAACAGCTTTGAAACCCCAGAAGCGATCTTGACTTATTCAGGTACTGGTCTTAACGTTCTTTCCGATCACTTCCATCGTTTCATCAACAATCACATCGTGCGTTCGAAATGGAAAAATCGCGAAAGACCAATCAAGATCAATTCCTGGGAAGGCTTTGGTTTTGATTTCAAGAAAGATGATCTGATCAAAAAGCTGGCTAAAATTGCCGCTAAGCTGGGCATCGAACTTTTTGTTCTGGACGATGGCTGGTTTGGCCGGCGCAGCAGCGATAAACGCGGACTTGGCGACTACAACTGCAATCTTAAAAAGATCCCGGGCGGTATTTCTTCTTTAAGTGAAGAGATCCATAAACTGGGAATGCTGTTTGGCATCTGGGTCGAACCGGAAGCCATCAATATCGATTCTGCTCTTTATGAAAAACATCCGGAATATGCCATTAAAGATGGTGATCGGCAATTCCGTTTCGGACGTCATGAACTGCTGATGGATCTGACCAATAAAGATGTTCAGGATTATATCGTTGAAAACGTCGGCAAACTGATCGATGACAACAGTGTCGACTACATCAAATGGGATATGAATCGCATGATGGATGGCGTCAGCGGCGTCTATAATCACGAATACATCAAAGGATTATATTCGGTACTGGAACGCGTCTTTATCAGCAGACCTGATGTATTATTTGAATCCTGCAGTTCCGGAGGCAACAGATTTGATTTAGGCATGCTGTGCTACTCACCGCAGATCTGGTCTTCTGATGATACTGATCCGATCGAAAGGATCGATATTCAGAAAGGTCTTTCCTATCTCTATCCGGTATCCACCATGGGTGCTCATGTCTCCGCTTCCCCGCACATGCAGACCTTGAGACAGACGCCATTAGAGACCCGTTTCAATGTTGCCGCCTATGGCTGTCTTGGTTATGAACTTGATCTGTCACTTCTTTCACCGCTTGAAAAATATGAGATCGAAAGACAGGTGGCTTACTATAAAAAACATCGCCGCACTTTCCAGTTTGGAACTTTCTATCGCTTTGATGATGAAAAGGATTATGAAGCTTTTGAAGCTGTTAACGGTGATGAAGCGATCGTCACCAAGTATCGCCGCCTGGTTCACGCGGTACCGGTCTATGACAAGCTGCGCGTTGAAGGTCTTGAAGAGGATGGTGAGTACAAGATCTCATCCAAGCCTTATCTGCACAACCTCAAGATGTTTGGCAATCTGATCAACTTTGTCACGCCGGTGAAAGTCAATGCCGACAGCAAGCTCATCGAGATCATTACCAAATTCAAAGGCATGGATGCTTCGATACAGGACTATAAAGCTTCCGGCCGCGCTTTGAAAAGCGGCATCTATCTCAACAACCTCTTCCTGGGTACCGGCTACAACAGCAACATCCGCATCCCGCTTGATTTCGGATCGGATATGTATGAGATCAGACTGACAGACAAAACCGATAAAAAAGACTAAAGAAAAACAGGAACCTCCTGTTTTTTTCTTATTGCAGTACCTTGTTTTTGAAATTATCTACTTTTTCTTTATCAAGTTTCAGTACCTGATACAGATAATCATCACCCATGGCTTCAAAGGCGCTGTTGAGATATTTTTCGTCTGCCACAAAGGCCTGATATACTCTTTGTGCTGTTTTCTCATCCGCGTGAGAAAGCGCATATTCATACATCGACTTCGCTTTTTCGGCGTTGTATTTATTGGTCAGCAGATAATCTTTAACAATGTTTTCTCTGTCCACATCAAGTGCCATCAATGTCAGAACCGTTACCAGACCGCAGCGGTCTTTTCCCTCGCTGCAGTGCCAGAGTACCCCGCCTTCCTCATAGTTGTTGTCCATGATGAAGTTCATGATCTTTCTGAAGTTCTCGATCTGTCTGGGACTGCTTACGATGAACTTATACATCTCTGCCATATCCGGATAGTTGTATTTTCGGTTTTCTTCATGCGTAATGCCATCCATGAAATCTTCAATTACCGGCATATGAACATGTCTGATCCTGCCATTTAAATCAGGCTGTTCTGCGACTTCCGTAAAGGTTCTTAAATCTACGATCGTATGCAGATTGTATTTATCATAAAGCAGATCGGTATCTTCCTTGCTTGCGCGGTTGAAATAAGCGGAACGGAACAGACACTTGTCTTTGATCGCTTTTCCTTCCTTGTTGACTATGCCGCCAAGGTCGCGAAGGTTTCTGATTGTTGTAACTTCCTGTATTTCCATCTTAGACTGTTTTTGACCTCCACTTTCCTTTGTCTTCATAATAGATGATCTCACTGAGTTCATCACTTTCCATCACTTTAAGAATTCTCTTCAGATCAAGTGACAGCTTGTATTTATCCAGATCTTT
>CADCOR010000021.1 GCA_902803055.1 uncultured Erysipelotrichaceae bacterium | reverse complement strand
TACAATATCACTGATGGTCATGACCAGGTTTGCCAGCATGACCGTTGAGAAACAGACACTCTGTCTGATCGGCAGATTCCTTCTGAGCCCATAAAAAACAAGCAGAATGATCTGCACCGGGATTGCCGCCAGGGAAAAGTCGTAGTCATAAGAGCTGAGCCAGGTAAACATAAATTAATCCTATTGGTGACACTTCCTGCAGAAATCATCTATCAGCTCATGACTCTTCAGGCGGATATACATTGTTAAGATGTGCCCTTCTTATAGAATTATTATACATAATATATATGTATTTCCGCATAAAGATGTTCGCTCTTTGGCAAAATTGACAGCAAAATTGAAAAAAATGGGCTAAAAAGCATATTGTATAGCAAGAATTCAGGGCAAATTTGGGGGTGAAAAGAGGGAATTTTGGCAAAAACAGGCAAATTTTGGACTTAAGAGACAATTAGTATAGCAATTTTAAGGCGAATTTGAGCTATTTATGAAAAATTTTTCATGAAGAAGGGAATAATAAAGGACAGACTTTAGTAATATAATGGAAAAGATGACTTTACAGGAATTTATAGCCGAACTGAAAAAAAGAGATATAGAGCTTAGTGAAGAGATGATTTCTCAGTTCAATGAGTATGCCGCTTATCTCAAGGAATACAATGAGAAGATCAATCTGACGGCCATTACTGAATATGAGGAAGTACTTGATAAGCACTTCTATGATTCTTTGTTATGCGTCGATCGCAAGCTCGAGGGTACACTTGTCGATGTGGGAAGCGGTGCCGGTTTTCCCGGTGTGGTGCTCAAGATCGTCTTCCCGGCTTTGAAAGTGATCCTGATCGAGCCGATCGGCAAGCGCTGTGTCTTCCTGGAGTCCTTGATCGACAGACTGAAGCTGAAGGATATCGAAGTCGTCAATGTGCGGGGTGAGGATCATTCATTGAGCCATCGCGAGGCATATGATTATGTGACGGCACGGGCAGTTTCCAATCTGCCTAATCTGATCGAAGTCTGTGGAGCCATGGTCAAGAAAGATGGCTTCTTCATCTGCTTGAGAGGCAAAGATGGCCGCAAGGAAATAGAAGAAGCTTCTAAAGCCATTAAGACGATGGGCTTTGCTGTTGAAAACATCAGAGATGACTGTATCTGCAATGGAGATCAGCGCACGATCGCCTACCTGCGCAAAGTACAGACAACGCCGTTAAAATATCCTAGGAAATATAATATAATTAAGAAGAATCCGTTATGAAAAAAGAAATAGTAAAAATAAAATTAGACCGAATCGTTCCGAACAAAAATCAGCCCCGTCTGGATTTTTATGATGACTCAATCAAGGGCCTGGCTGAATCGATCAAACAGAATGGTCTGTTGCAGCCGATCACTGTCAGAAAGAGTGGTGACAAATTTGAACTGATTGCCGGAGAAAGAAGATACCGCGCCTGTCTGCTGAATGGCGACAGCGATATCGAAGCGATCATCATGGACAGTTCGGATGATGAATCAGCGAAGCTGGCATTAATTGAAAATCTGCAGCGTGAAGATCTCAATGCGATCGAACAGGCGATGGCGATGCAGCGGATCATGAAAAGCGAAGACCTGACCCAGGTCGAACTCGCAGAACGTTTAGGCTACAGACAGTCGACTGTCGCCAACAAGCTGCGTCTGCTCAAACTCCCGGAATACATCAAGAATGCGATCTCCCGCGGCGAGATCACTGAAAGACATGCCAGAGCTCTGCTGAATGTACCGGAAGAGATGCTGGAGGATGTGTATCTGACGATCGTCAACCGTCAATACAATGTCTCCAAGACAGAAGAATACATCAGGGAACTCACCAAACGTTCCAGGAACCGCGGAGTTTCCAACAACCTGAAGATCGGCATCAATACGATCTCCCAGGCTTATGAACTGTGCAAGAAATCGGGTATCGATTCCGATATGCAGATAACCGAGTATGAAGATAACGTCAAGATCGTTATCAGGATGAAGAAATAGGAGGCTACATGGCAAGAATAATTGCGATCGCAAATCAGAAGGGCGGTGTCGGCAAGACTACCACCAGTATCAATCTGGCTGCCGGACTGGCCTATCTCAAAAAAAGAGTACTCATGGTCGACTTTGACCCGCAGGGCAATGCGACTCAGGGTATCGGACATCGCGTTGGTCTTAATGATCCGACGGTCTACGATGCGATACTCGATGATGATGTCAATGTTAAGGACTGCATCAGGACTTTGAGCCGTCCGCCAATGGATATCCTGCCGGCCAACATCAATCTGGCCGGTGCCGATCTGCAGCTCGCCAAGATCGAAGAAGATCGTGAACAGTTGCTCAAGAAAGCACTGGAACCGGTTGAAGATGAATACGACTATATCATTATCGACTGTCCGCCTTCACTTGGCTTATTAAACACCAATGCCTTAACGGCTGCCGATTCCGTACTGATCCCGGTACAGAGTGAATACTATGCCCTGGAAGGTATCACCCAGCTGCTGCAGACGATCAGACTGGTCCAAAGACTCTTCAATCCGGAACTCAAGATTGAAGGCGTCTTGCTGACGATGTATGATGCCAGGACCAATCTTTCAGCGGAAGTCGGTCAGGAGATCAGAAAGCACTTCAAGGAAAAGGCTTACCGCACTTATATTCCGCGCAACATCAAACTCTCGGAAGCACCAAGTGCCGGTTTATCAATTTATGATTACGCCATTGCTTCAGAAGGTGCCAAGGCTTATGTAGCTTTGACCAGAGAAGTGATCGCCAATGCTGGAGAGGAAACTAATGGCTAAGAAACTCAAAAAAGGATTAAGTGAGATTTTTGGTGATGATATCGACAGTTTTCTGGACGATATCTCCAATTCATCCGCCAAGACTAAAGGCGCTTCGCAGAGCGAACTGAAGATCAAGGAGATCAGACCCAATCCCTATCAGCCCCGTAAGGAATTTGATGAACAGGGTCTCAAGGAACTGGCTGATTCGATCAGAGAGAATGGCGTCTTCCAGCCGATCTTGGTCCGCAAGAGAAAGACCGGACAGGGTTATGAACTGGTAGCCGGGGAAAGAAGATTAAGAGCTTCCAAGCTCGCTGGCAAAGATACAATTCCAGCTATCATCACGGATTTCAACGATACGCAGATGATGGAGATCTCGCTGCTGGAAAACATCCAGCGCAAGGATCTGACCCCGATCGAAGAGGCTCAGGCTTATGAGCAGCTGATCAAGAAACTCGGCTATACCCAGGATGAACTGGCGAAAAGGCTCGGCAAGTCCCGCAGCAATGTCACCAATATCCTGCGTCTGCTCAATCTGCCATCTGAAGTCAGAAAGCTGGTCAACGAAAACAAGCTGACTTATACCCAGGCAAGGGCACTTCTTGCCTTGGAAGATGAAGACAGAATGGTCGAACTGGCCAACGAGGCAGTCAAGCAGGGCTTATCCGTTAAAGAACTGGAAAAGCTCTGTGCCGAAAAGAAGAAGAAACCGAACAAGAAAAAAGACAAGAAGCCTGATCCGTTTGTTAAGGATGTGATCGACAGACTGCAGAAAAAGTTCGGAACAAAGGTCGAAATTAAAAACAAAGCTCTCAGTATCAGTTATACTGATAATGAAGATCTGAATAGAATTCTTGAAATAATCGGAGTCATTGAAGACTAGAAAGGAAGCAATATGACAGAAAATCAAGACAAGATCGTGCTTACCCTTGGTGAAGAAAAAACTGAGGAAGCCGTAGAAGAAGTAACAGAAACAGAAAAGGAACACGCCACAGTTCCGGTTTCAGATGTTGTAGGCTTTGCCAAGCTTGATGATTCAGGCTTATCAGATGAAGAAAAGAAGATGGTCGATGACTTCTCCAAGCAGATCGACATCATGGAGACCAACACTGTTTTACAGTATGGTTCAACTGCTCAGAACAAGGTCGCTGATTTCTCGGATACCGCTTTGAAGAATGTCAGAACCAAGGATATCGATACCGTTGGTGATGACCTGCTCAAACTGGTCTCTGAACTGCGCAACTTTGATGTTGATGACAAGAAAGATGGATTTTTAGCCAAGGTCTTCAAGAAAAGCGCCAATTCCATCAATGATGTCAAAGCCAAATATGACACCGCCAATTCCAATGTCGACAAGATCGTCAAGATCTTAGAGAACCATCAGATCACTCTGATGAAGGACATTGCCTTATTGGATCAGCTGTATGACAAGAACCTGGCCAACTTCAAGGAACTGACGATGTACATCCTCGCCGGCTACAAACGCCTTGATGAGATCAAGAAGAACGATCTGCCGGCTGCCCTCAAGAAAGCTGAAGAATCAGGTTTACCGGAAGATGCTCAGGCTGCCAATGACCTATCCGAAGCCATCAACCGTTTTGAAAAGAAGCTCCATGACCTGGAACTGACCAGAATGGTATCCATTCAGATGGCTCCGCAGATCAGACTGGTACAGAACAATGATACATTGATGACCGAAAAGATCCAGTCGACCTTAGTCAATACGATTCCGCTCTGGAAATCGCAGATGCTGATAGCTTTAGGTATTGCTCACTCCAAGGAAGCAGTCAAGGCTCAGAACGAAGTATCAGAAATGACCAACAAGATGCTGAAGGAAAATGCGGAAAATCTGAAGATGGCTACGATCGAAACAGCCAAGGAATCAGAAAGAGGCATCGTCGATATTCAGACGCTTACTGAGACCAACAAGAAGCTGATCGAAACCCTCGAAGAAGTCAAACGTATTCAGACTGAGGGCAGAGAGAAACGTCTCCAGGCTCAGAATGAACTGCGTCGTATCGAGACCGAGCTGCAGAAAGAACTCACTGACGTCATTAACTAGTACTGCTGAGGGATCCAAGCGATCCCTTTTTTATATAATTAAATCAATGATCAGGCTCAATATCACCAAGACCGGCAT
>CADCOR010000020.1 GCA_902803055.1 uncultured Erysipelotrichaceae bacterium | reverse complement strand
TTTGACTTTTAAATATAACTGATTAACAAGTAACTGCATTGTTTAATAATACTTTTTTATTCATAATCTATTAAGATTGTATCATGCGCATAATGAAAAGGCCTTCGTCAATAAAGCAATATCTTACTTTAAGTTTATCATTTATGCTGCATTTGCATAAGCCACCTGTAATTTCCGGATCTGCATTTTCTGTCCTTACCTTTTCCTTACCTTTTCTGCCACCACACTTATCTACATCGTATAAAACAAGCCTTTGATGCTTATAATGCAATTAAAAATATAGCCTTTGATGAAATTTATGATGAATATAGAAACGATCCGGGAGAGGTTGAAGCTAGAGATTCTGCAGAAAGAACAATTGCGAAATTCCTTTTAGGTAATTTAGAAGAAGGAACAAAGGAATACAATGATGCAAAGAGAAGACTTGGGCATCTTCCAAAATCTGGAAATAAAAAAACCAGTGAGTTTCCGTACTCTACGGGCGTGACTGATTCTATAGATAATATCGCAGACTTAAGAGAAGCTGTCAATAGGCTTAACAGCAAACCATATTATGCAACTATTGCTCCGTACTTAGACACTCGTCTTAACAACGTTTACCGTACGGCTTTAAATAACTCTAAATTGTTAAGTAATAGAATAGAACCTTATAGTAGAAAGTGATCATAAATATGCTTGTATTAAATAAGGAAAACGTTTAAAATGAAATTACAAAGTTGCGCCATATATGGCGTAAATATGAAATGAGATAAATGATGATAATTCCAAGAGATAGATATCTGAAAAGAATCATTGATTATATGGGTGATGGACAAATTAAGGTCATTACGGGTATTCGCAGATGTGGGAAATCTGTGCTTCTTTTTGATTTGTTTAATGATTATCTTCTTAGCCAAGGCGTAAAGCCAGAACGAATAATCAAAATCCAACTTGATCAAAGGAAAAATGCAAAATACCGCAATCCAATCGTTCTTGCTGAATATATTGAGAGCTTTATTCAAAACGATAAGGAAATTTATTATGTTTTCATTGACGAGATTCAGTTTTGTTTTGAAGTGGATGATCCAGATAATGAAGGACAGATAATTACCATATATGACTTGCTCAATGAACTAAAATCATATCCAAATCTTGATGTTTATGTGACTGGAAGTAATTCCAGAATGCTTTCTAAAGACATAGAAACAGAGTTCAGGGGTAGAGCATCTAAGGTTCATGTATGGCCATTATCTTTTGCGGAATACCATAGCTTCTATAAGCGAGATAAAAGAGATGATTTTGATCAATATATGATTTATGGCGGTATGCCATACTTATTAACAAGAAAGAATGATAATCAACGGAAGGATTATCTGACATCACTTTATAATGAAGTCTATATCAAAGATATAGTAGAAAGAAATAAAGTGCAGAGGGTAGATATCCTTGAAAAGATGTTGGATTATCTTAGCTCTTCTATCAGTTCTTTAACTAATCCAACAAACATTGCAAATGCACTTAAGGAAGAGGAAGATATCAAAACAAATTCTCATACAGTAGCTATGTATCTGACTCATATTGAAGATGCTTTTTTGATTGAAGAAGCAAAAAGATATGATATTAAGGGAAAAAGGTATTTTGATTATCCAAATAAATACTATTACTGTGATATAGGACTTAGAAATACAAGACTAAACTTTAGGCAACAAGACCTAGGTCATATCATGGAGAATATTATCTATAATGAACTTAGGATGAGAGGATATTCGGTTGATGTAGGGGTAGTAGAAGAAAAGACTTCTAAAACTAGAAAACAAAGGGAGATTGATTTTATTGTGAACTATGGAGATAAGAAACTATATATTCAATCTGCTTATGAAATTCCTACAGAGGAAAAAGAAAATAGCGAAACAGCTTCACTCAAACTGACAGGCGATTTTTTCCAGAAAATTGTCATACAAAGGGATATCGTGGGTCAGTATACGGATGAATCTGGAATCATTCATTGTAACATAATAGATTTTCTCCTTGATGATGGTATTTTGTTCTAAAAAAGTAAGATTTATTATAGATTGACAGTAAATATACAATATTGTGTTTTGTATCATACAGGAATTGATAAGTTTTGCCTTGTTTGGTATAGGGATAGCTTGTTTTGGCAAAAAAAAGTCAACACTAATGGCAACCTTTTTGATAAAAAGAGGCTAAAAAAGATGAAAACATATTTTTCAAGTGTAGCTTATTATTTCTAATGTTTCAATTATGTAATTAATCTGAAAAAGCCCAATTTTATAGAGTATTGAAATATTAGAAACAAAAAAGTCCCAATGGGACCTGTGCTTGTAAATGGTGATTCCCTAGGGATTCGAACCCTAGACCCTCTGATTAAGAGTCAGATGAGGATATATGAAATAATAAAGTATTTATAGGCGCTTTTGAAGACAAGTGCCTTTTTCATACGACAGATTAACGACGGATGAAAAATTATAGATTTTTTAAAAAAGGTCAGCTTTTGCATGTATCCATGTTTTCCAGTAAATGTGAAACAAAAAAATATAAAAAGTTTCATATTGGGTCTATAATATATGTGTAATAATATAGATAAAAATGTTTCATATTGGAGGATTCACATGGATATTTCACAGTTGATTGCAGAGAAAGCGCAGATCACAAAGCGTTTGAAAAAAATGAATTATGGTTCTTTGGAGATCAGAGAGGGAAACAACAATAAATACATATATGTTCATTTCAGAGAAGACGGCATCCTGGTTTCGAAATATGTCGGAGAGTTTTCTAATGAACTGTATAATCTGATTTTGGAGAATAATCATATCGCAAAAGAATTGAAGAAGAGGCTGAAAGAGATCAATAAAGAACTTAAGAGACAAAACTATATCGAAAGTGAACTTGATGAAATTGTTGAGCTGAATCTGGATTTTGCCAGAAGAAATCTTGTTGATTCAATCTATAAACAGGCGGTATTGGAAGGGGTCGCCACAACATATTCGGACACGGAAGATATCTTGAATGGTGCAATCGTCAGAAATATGACAGCCGATGATATCGGGAAAGTCGTCAATCTGAAACATGCGTGGGAATTCATCATGAATAAAGGAGTCATCACCTATCCGTCGAATTATGCGATCCTGTGCCAGATCAATTCCCTGGTGGAAGAGGGTTTCTCCTATACTGCAGGAAGAATAAGAAGTATCCCGGTAACGATCGGCGGATCTTCTTATATTCCGCCGCTTCCTTTTGAAGACCAGGTAAAACAGGATATCGATCGATTCAAGGAAAACACGGATATCGTCGATCGTGCGATCGAAGCGCTTTTGTATATTATGAAAAAACAGATCTTCCTTGACGGAAACAAAAGAACAGCCGTATTGTTCGCGAATCATATCCTTATTCAGAATGGGAAGGGATTGCTTGTAATACCGGCAGACATGGTTGATGAGTATAAAAAACTGCTGGTTCACTATTATGAAACAGATGACATGAAGGAGATTAAAAATTTCATTTTGAAACAGTGTTATATGCCGCTGGAGACGAAGAACGACGATAAAATCTAAGATTTGAAATCATGCTGATACAGCTTTTAAGATTGTATTAAAGAGACAAAATTTTCCATGTATAAAAAACGCCTCCTCTTCGGCGATAAGCAATCAGCAGAAGAAGTCTTGCTGACAGATGATCCTGAACGGCAGCAGGTCATCGGAAGAAACGCCAAAGGATACAACCGGCTGCTTTGGGAAGGAGCCAGGCAGGCGATCGCCTTAAGAGGAATTCTTGCAAAGTTTGAACAAAACGAAGATCTCAAGAATAGATTGCTAGAAACCGACGATGATTATCTGTGGAATGTGCAGGAAAGGATACGATCTGGGCATGCGGAATCAGGATAAATGACGAAGACCGTCACGATGCAAGTAAATGGAAGGGAACAAACATTCTCGGCTTTTCATTGATGGAAGTAAGAAGCATTATTAGAGCTAACAGAGAAAACTGAATGCGTCTTTCACCGGACATATTCAAGAACCAGCAGCGAGAACGATTCGAAATCGTTTGATCGCCAAAAGCGATCCGTGGATTAGAATTTCATCGTCTCCGCCATATTGCAGAGAAAGCCTTGGAATACAGGCTTTTTTGTATTTATGGCGCAGAAGAAAAGAAAACATCGGGAAACAATGAGACAGGATTTATGGCTCGCAGATGAATCTAAGACCCGATTGTCAATAAACTGTCAGGTTTGTTTTGAAGAAAAGTGGTAAAATTGGTATATAAAGTGGTATAGTATTTTTAGAAGGTATTATATGAAAAAAGATCTATTTGTCCTGCGGGAATACAATCACTACGCATCGATTACGGAAGCACTGCGCGGTCAGGGGCTGAAGATCGAAAACAAAGTGATTGAGCAGGGCGTTACAGAGGCAAACTATACAATTTCTTCTTTGCTGGATGTCCCGCTGGCAACGAAGCTTTTTTATCTGAAAAGACTGCGTATTGTCGAAAATGAACCGCGTTCGATCGAGAAAGTCTATATCGATCTCGATGAAGTGAAAGGAATGGAAGGCCTCAATTATGACAACAAGTCTTTTCATGCTGAGCTTCACAGGATCAAAAATATCAATAAACTGCACACCAGAGAAGAGATCATGCTGGTGGAACCGAATGATGAAGAGAAGGAACTTCTTGCGCTGGAAGAAGATGAAGAGATCCTTCTGATCAAGGGTATTGCTTATAAGGAAAACGATCGTCCTTTGGAGTACTACGAGATCTCTTCGGATACCTATTTTTACCGATACAGGAGTCTATCGTCTTACAATGGCTAGCATGAAGATCTATCAGCAGTTGATGGATTCCATCAAAAAGAAGATCGTCAGCGGAGAACTGAAAGTCGGCGACAAGATCGAGTCGGAGCGTGCGATGTCTGAAAAGTACGGCATCAACCGCATGACGGTCAGGAATGCATTGAAACATCTGGAGGAAGAAGGAGTTCTTGAATCCTTCAGAGGCAGCGGTACCTATGTCAAAGCGATCCCGAAGATCGAAGAGAAGATCGGCCTTGGTGACGATAACGAGATCCTTTCTTTAAGCATGCAGATCAGGCAAAAGGGAATGAAGTCTTCAAGAGTAATGATTGCCATGAACAGGATCGTACCGGAAGGCGTGATTGCGGATGCATTTCCTAATGAAGAAAAGGTCTATGAGATCATCCGCATGTCTCTGATAAACGACCATCCTTATGCGCTGCAGAAGGCATACATACCTTACAGCATTTTCTCTGATGCGACCCGTTTTGATTTCGAGAACGGATCGTTGTATGACTATATGCAGGATAAGGGCTATCGTCCGAAGACGATGATCTCATATCTGAGGATTGAAAATCTTCCGGAAGAATATGTCGAGATCATGCAGACGGATCCGAAGAAGAAATTCCTCTTATTCGATTATTATGGATTTGACAAGGAACATCGCCTGGTCGAGTATACTGTCTCGTATCACCATGCGGATTACACGAAGTTCCGCTTTGAAGCAGAGATCAATCTGAGCAGTCTGTAAAGGACTGCTTTTTAATTTTATAAAATCATAAAGTGGTATATATTACACCATAAAAATGGATGTGGTATATGCTTTTTATTAACTTTTTCCTGCATTTATCTTGAAATGTAGACCAATTATGGTATATTAGTATTGCAAGTGGTATATGGTATATACCAAAATGAATCAAAAAAGGAGGAAAATAAACAATGAGTTTGATTCAGGCAATACTGATCGGCTGTGTTGCAGCTCTTACGCAGCTGGAAGGTGACTGGCTTGGAGAATGTAAACTCCGTGAGCCTGTTGTTACCGGTTTTCTTGTTGGTCTGATTATGGGGGATGTGACAAAAGGTCTGATGATCGGCGGTGCTTTACAGTTGATGTGGATGGGTGCAACGAACATCGGTCCGTCTTCCGGCCTGGATATCGGTGCCGGCGGCACGATCGGTGCAGCTGTCGCGTTAATGACGGGTTCAGATCTTGAGGTCGCAGTTGCGTTTGCGATCCCTGTTGCCGTCATCATGCAGATGCTGAATATCATGAAGATGACAGCATTCTCTACCCTGATGCATCAGGTCGATGCAGCCATCGACGAGGGAAATGAGAAGAAGGCGATCTTCATCCACTACCTCTGCGGATTCTTTACATTCTCGATCTACTTCTTATTCACATTTATCGTTCTTTATTTCGGTTCGGGTGTGATCAACGCGATCGTTGAGAGCATTCCTGAATGGGCTATGAACGGTCTGAGTGCGATTGCTACTGTCCTTCCGGCTATGGGTTTTGCCCTCCTGCTGAACCTGCTCTGGGATGTCAAACTGGTTCCGTATTTCATCGTCGGATTCGTTGCGGCAGCATATCTGGGCGTCGATATGGTTGGTGTTTGTGCGATTGCAATGGCAATTGCCTTGATCATGTATGAGATCAAATCTGCACAGCTGACAGCAGTTCCGGCAGTCGCTGTAAAAGATGAATGGGAGGATGAATAAAATGGCAAGAGAGCTCAATAAGAAAGAATTCAATACGATCTTCTGGAGATCGTTTACACTGCTTGGTTCATTTAACTATGAACGTATGGAAGGATTAGGCTTCCTTTATGCCATACTTCCGAGCTTAAAGAGGATCTATGGAAACGATCCGAAAGGTCTCAAAGAAGCTGAACACCGTCATATGGAAGCTTTCAATATGACAGTTGCACCTTCTCCGTTTGTTATGGGTCTGACTGTAGCGATGGAGGAACAGGCAAAAGAAGAACCGAATTTCGATAAGAATACGATCAACGCTTTAAAAGTCTCTCTGATGGGTCCTCTGTCCGGTATCGGTGATACCTTCTTCTGGGGCATCTTCAGAGTCCTGGCTTGTTCACTTGGTGCTTCCTTTGCGCTGCAGGGCAACATTCTTGGTCCGATCATCCTTCTTCTGGTTTTTAATATCCCGAACTTCCTTACAAGATACTACGGATTAAAGATCGGGTACGGAAAAGGTGCCGGCTTCCTGGATGAACTGACTTCTTCAGGAAAGATGAATCTGTTCACCTACTGTGCAGGGATCGTCGGTATGGCTTCTGTCGGCTGTCTGACCGCATCATGGATCGGCATCTCTTCACCGCTTGTTTTCAATATCGCCGGAAACGAGATCGTCATTCAGGAATATCTCGATCAGTTATGCCCGCAGGTCTTATCTCTCGCTGCAGTCCTGATCATCCTGAGACTCTTAAAGAACAAAGTCTCAACGATGAAGATCACGGTCGGCATTATTGTGATCGCCTTTGTGTTAGGTACACTTGGGATCATTGCGTAAGGAGCGGACATGATCTGCGATATCAGAATTGATGACAGACTGATCCACGGCCAGGTCTGTGGCTTCTGGATCCCGCATCACAATCTTCAAAGAATCGTCATCGTCGACAACGAGATCGTCAACGATGAGCAGCGCAAGACCGTACTGAAATTCGGCTGCCCGGACAAATGTAAGCTTTCGATTTTTTCGGTCGATGCAGCTGTTGACAAATTCGGCAGGAAGATCGACGAAGGGATCCGTGTCATGATCCTGTGCAATTCACCGGTACCGCTTCTTGAAATGTATGAGAAGGGCTATCGTTTTGATGAGATCACGGTCGGCAACATGGCTTCCAAGCCGGACGCAAAACAGATCAGGAAGACTTTGTTCGTCACCGATAAAGAGAAAGATGCTTTCTGCAAACTTGCCGATCACGGCGTGAAGATCATCTCACAGATGATCCCGAGTGAGCAGAGAGAAGATATCATCGAAGATATCAGAAAGGCATAAAAATGGCAGACAATACGACTGTTTTAGGAAATATGGCAGAACAGCCGGAAAGGCTGAATTATGTCTTTGAAAACCGGGAGATCTTTGTCAGACCTTTTATCGATCTGATGAAAGAACAGAATATCCGCAAGGTCATTTTCTTCGGCTCCGGAACTTCTTATAACGTCAGTATTATCGCTTCGTATTATTTCAAACAGATCGCGGGTATTGCTGCTGAAGCACAATACCCGACGGTTTTTATGAACTACGAAGAGGCAGACTGGACGGGGACGCTGAAGAAAGAAGAAATCCTCTTTGTCGGGATCTCACAGTCCGGTACGTCGAAATCGACATGTGAACTGATGGCCTATGGAAAAAAGAACGGATATCGTACTCTGGCTCTGACGGGAAATCTTCAAAGTGAGATCACCGGCCATGTTGACCGGACGGCTCATTTGCTGGTAGGGCCGGAACTGACACCTCCCGAAACAAAAGGCTATACCGTCTCCGTATTGAGCGTTTATCTGTGGGCGCTGGAAGCTGCCCGCTTATGCGGCCGTCTTGGTGAAGATGAATACAGCCGGAGGATCGATGAATGCGCATCCTTCATTGGCAGGTTCGATACCGTCATGACCGAAGCAGAGAACTGGTACGAGAGAAACAAGACCTCGATCGTTAACTCCGACCGCATCTACATCCTCGGTTACGGGATCGATTATGCATCTGCTCTGGAAGCACAGCTCAAGATCGGTGAGATGCTCAGAGTACCTTCGATCGGTTATGAGATCGTCGAATATACCCATGGTCCGACAATGGCCTTGAACAAGAAGCAGACGATCTTCATCATCGGTTCGGATGAAAAAGAGTATGAGGAGATGCTCGGATTCAGAAAAGCCTTCAAGGTCTATTCCGACCGCGTTCATGTCGTCACATGCAAAGATCTTGATGAAGCAGACAGCAGGGACTGTGTCTTCTCGGTAAAAGGGGACAAGTATCTGGCGGTCATGATGTATACGGTTCCGTTCCAGTTTGTCGCGGCAAAGGGTGCCAAGGATATCGGCATTAATACAGCGATCAATCCGTTTGAGATCCCGCTTGCCCATTACGAAGAATGATCAGAGCCGTTATCTTTGATATGGACGGCGTCCTGATCGATTCGGAAATGGCATATATCAGGATATGGAAGAGTTTATACGATAAAATGCAGATCCCGATCAAGATCGAAGACCTGTATTTTCTTGCTGGCTCTCCGCATCATGTAGAGATCGATCTGTTTTCTGAAAAAGCAGGGATCGATCAGGAAGAAGCGGAAAGAATCCACACGGAGTTTTTCAGAAGAAATCCGGTCGATTATAAGAAAATCAGAAAGCATTATGTGAAGGAGATCCTGAATGATCTGAGTCGGAAAAAGATCATTATCGCGTTGGCGTCTTCTTCAAAACCAGAGAATATAGCAGAAGTCCTGGATCAATGCGAGATCAGTGAATACTTTTCCGTGATCACATCGGGACACATGTTTAAGAAAACGAAACCGGATCCGGAGATCTACATAAAAACGGTGGAGCTGCTGGGTGTGCAAAAGGAGGAGATCATCGTCATTGAAGATTCTCCTTACGGCATCAAAGCGGCAAAGAGCGCCGGTTTATGCGTGATCGCAATCGAAGACCCGATCCTTTGTTATGACAACAAGGAAGCGGACTTCGTCGTAAAGGATCTGGAAGAAGCAGAAAGGATAATTGAAAAATGTTGGGATTTATCGTCAGTGGACATGGCTGTTTTGCCTCAGGGATCACAGCTGCCCTAGAGCTGATCATGGGGAAACAGGAGAACTATGTGGCTGTCGATTTTCCGGAAGGAGATACAAAGACGGAGATCGAAGCACATATGCATGAAGCGATCGCCCAGTTGAGCGGTTGCGAAGAGATTGTAATCTTCTGTGATCTTTTGAGCGGTTCGCCGTTTAATACAGCCGTCATGGAAGCAATGAATGATGAAAGGATCTCTGTCATTTACGGGACGAATCTCGGAATGCTGATGGAGTCAGTATTCAAACGGAATATCGGGATGGACGGCAAAGAAGTTGCCGAGCTGGCGATCGAAGCCGGAAAAGAGGGCGTCGGACAGTTCAAAAAGCCGGAAGACGATGACGATGACTTTGACTGAGGGGGAAGGTGGCTTATGTTTGAAAGTATCATGTGGAAATACATGGACGAAGAAAGAAAACTCCTGAGCGATCTGATCGAAAAGGAAGAGATCAAGAATAAGATCCGTCAGATCGACGGAACAAGGTCGATCTACTTCGTAGCTCATGGCAGTTCATATAATGCCGCAATGTCGATTGCGCCGTTCATTACGCGCCTGACAGGGATCAGAACATACGTTTATACGCCATCCAACTTCAGATATAATGCCATATCGATCGACGAAGAAGATAAAACATATACGAGAGTTCTGGGGATCTCACAGACTGGGACCAGTCGTGGTGTGCTGGAGGCCCTTGAGGACGCAAAAGCCAAAGGCTATGGCATCATCGGGATTACAGCAGTAAAAGATTCTCCCCTGGAAAAGCTTTCGGATGTGACGCTTGATCTGTGTTGTGGGAACGAAGACAGCAACGCTAAGACCAAGGGATACTCGTCAACGCTTGTTCTGCTAATGATGATCGGGATCGAACTGAGCAGGTCGATCGATAAAGCGTCATACTATGATGAACTGAAAGAAGAGATCAGTAAGCTGGATGAAGTACGCGATGACACGATCCGGTGGTGCGAAGAACATCGATATGGGATCGGAATGGAAAATTTGTATGTGATCGGCAATGGGATGAATTTTGCTTCCGCGATGGAAGGGCAACTGAAAGTTATGGAAACAATGTGTATCCCTACGATGTTCAATGATATCGAAGAATTCTCTCACGGAATGCACAGATCACTGAACGAAAGATCCTATGTTCTTCTTCTCAATGCGGGTTGCGATCAGGAGCTGGTGGAAAAGACCAGAGATTATCTGGAGGAGAAAAAGATCAGGGTCCTTGAGATCAATGGTGAAAAAAAGGTGGACAGGGAAAATGTGATCAATGTCGGTCACTATCCGAAGACAGCATCACTGTTGGCGATCATTATGGCGATCCAGGCGATCTCCGCTTTTGTTCCGGAGATCAACGGACTTGATCCGAACCGGAACGCAAATAACGACTATACAGATTTTGTAGAAACAAGAGTTGGATAAAACCCGCAGCTGCGGGTTTTCATTTGATAGTTCTTTTGAAATTCCTTCAGCCGCAAAAGAAAGATCGTCGGGATTCATACCTGACTGAAGATCTTGAGGCAATGTATAGGAGCAGGTCCTTTAAGAAGGTCTATCAAATTGCATTTGTGTTATTTGATAATTTATTACCGGATGATCCGTTTTCGAGAGCAGAAAAATTAATAATTAAATTATCGAGTAAATACTGTTTTAATTCATCGGTAGTAAATTTGTCAGGATGATCTTTAATAAACTGTAAGAAATAATAAATCAATGTTTCTTTAAAATCATATATTAAACGCATTATAGTTCGTTTAGAAGTCAGATCAGCAAATTCCAATCTTGAATCATCTCCAAAAAATAGATTAATGAAAGGAACTGAATAGTTGAAACCGGAACCAAAGCTGAATTCGTTTTGTTTTAAATAATCAGCAAGGTCCTTATCATCAAGCAA
>CADCOR010000019.1 GCA_902803055.1 uncultured Erysipelotrichaceae bacterium | reverse complement strand
TTTGAAAATTCCATGATGAAGAAGATCATGAATGAAAAATATATCGCCGATGAATTTGAAAAAGCTCTGGAAAAAAATGAACTGAAGATGTACCTGCAGCCGCAGGTAAGCAAAGATGGAAAAGTGATCGGCGTTGAATGTCTGACCAGATGGCAGAAAGAAGATGGACAGATGATCATGCCTGATCAGTTTATTTATGTCCTGGAAAGATCAGAACTGATCGCCAGACTGGATATGTATATCTGGGAAAAAGCAGCAGAAAAACTGAGCAGCTGGAAAAACAGCGAGTTCAAGGATCTGTATATTTCTGTCAACATCTCACCAAGGGATTTCTTCTACTTCAACGTCTATGGCTATCTGAATGATCTGATCAGGAAATATGATATAGATAAAGACAAGCTTAAGTTAGAGATCACGGAATCGATGATGATGAACGATGAAGAAAAACAGCTGGCTTTAGTGAGCAGACTTCATGAGGCTGGCTTTGAGATCGAGATCGATGATTTCGGCAAAGGCTATTCTTCTTTATCACTGCTCAAGGATATTCCGGCTGATGCCCTGAAGATCGATAAACAGTTTCTGGAGGAGAGTTATAACAACGAGAAATCCGAAAGGATCTTAGGCAGTGTTGTGGATATGGCCAGGAAACTGGCGATGAAAGTCATCGTTGAAGGCGTGGAAAACGGCGAACAGCTTGAACGTCTGGTCTTGCTGGGCTGTGACTGTTTCCAGGGCTATTATTTCTGTAAACCGATAGCAGTCGCTGATTTTGAGAAACTCTATCTAAGCAAGGAAGGAGTGATCATCTGAAATGTTAAAAAATAAAGAGGATGCTCAGATAATAAATTCCGATCACAGCTTTAATATCTACGGCGGCGGAAGTGTTTATCTGGATGGTGAGTTTTCCAAACAGAAGCTTACTCTGATCTCGAATGTCTTTGGCGATGATTACGACAGTGAGCAGACCTACAGCTTCTCCAAAGAAGCGACAAAGAAACTGTTTGAAACAATCAGTTTTGAAGATTTTATTATCCTGTGCAAAGAAAAAAGATTATTGGGACTGGATGAATTTCTGCATGAAAATAATATCGAATATCAGACTCACACCTTCTGAACTGATCATTATTGACAAGTCAAAATATTTCGTTTGATAATAAATGTATAGAAGTTAAGGTTTGTTACTCAAGACTCTTTGAGGCTTATCCTTAGAAACATTGACAGAATGTTTTTAAGGCGGGCATCAGAGAGTTTTTTGTTTAATAAGACAATAGAAAAAGGAAAAGGAAATGATCAAGCTAGGAGTTTCGTTATATCCGGAACAGGAGACAGCTCAAGAGATCGAAAACTATCTGCAGCTGGCAAAGCAGTATGGCTTTACAAAGGTTTTCACGAGTCTTTTTTCCGTTGAAGGAAGCAAGGAAGAGATCATCAGCTACTTCCGGAATCTCAGTGATGCCGCTCATCGCTACGGCATGGAAGTATATGGTGACTGCAACGCCCGTTTCTTCATGCAGATGGGGGCGACAGCTGATGATTTAAGCGTCTTTAAGCAGATCGGTTTAGATGTCTTAAGGCTTGATCTGATGTTCAATGACGAAAGAGATGTGAAGATCGTCAACAATACGGAAGGCCTGGGGGTACAGCTCAACGCGAGCCTGGTGCCGAGTGTGAAGCACATCCTTGAAATGGGCGGTGATCCCAAAAGGATCATCGGTTCCTACAACTTCTATCCCTTAAGGAATACCGGTGCCGACAGCGAAGATGTCTATGAGACCAATCAGTTCTTCAGAAATGAAGGCATGAAGACACAGATCTTCATCACATCAACGGAAAAAGGTACCCATGGTCCCTGGCCGGTCTCCGATGGCTTGCCGACGGTAGAGATCGATCGCGATCTGCCGATTGGTCTGCAGGTCAGACACATGATCGCCTTAGGCTCGGATGAACTGATCATCGGCAATTCCTTCGCTTCTGAAGAAGAGTTCAAAGAAGTCGCTGAGACGATGAAACAGATCTATGTCTATGGTGAAGATCGTCCATTCTATTTCCCGGGCATCAGAGATCAGATCCCGATCGGTGATATCGAAAGAGTACCATTGACGATCGAGCTTGATAAAGGTGTATCTGAGGTGGAGAAGCAGCTGCTGTTTGATTTTGTGAAGCACAATGCTTCCGAATACATCCACACGATCATCCGTTCCCGCTGGGGCCGTTTCGATTTCAGGCCGATACCGATCCCGGCTAGAGAATGTGACAAGGAATATTTCGAAGATGGCGATGTACTGATCATCAATGAGAAAGTTCCGCGTTACAAAGGTGAAGTTCATATCGCCAGAAAAAAGCTGAAAAATGATGGCACGATGAACTATGCCGGAAGGATCAAGGAAGAGGAGATGTTCCTTCTTGATTATCTGAAATACAACACGAACTTCGGTTTTATCAGCGAGTAAATATATAGGTTTTAATATCCTGTTTAAGGGGATATCAAAATAAAACATAATTAGAAAAAGAAAGGAAAGAAATTATGGCTAAAACTGCAAAAGATTATGAGCAACTTGCCACTCAGATCGTCGAATTAGTCGGCGGTAAGGACAATATTGCTCATGCTGCACACTGTGTCACAAGGCTGCGTATTACGCCGAAAGATGCGAGTCTGGTCAAATTGGATGAGCTCAAGAAACTTGGTGTAATCGGTGCTCAGACAGTCGGCAATCAGGTCCAGGTCATCATCGGTCAGGACGTCAACGAAGTCTATGAAGCTTTCGTTAATGCCAGCGGTGTTGAAAGGGCTGCAGCGATTGATGAGAATCTTGATCCTGAATTAGGCAAGAAGAAATCAGTCAAAGAGATCCTGGGCTCGATCTTCCCGGCTATCGTCTCCTGTGTGTTCCCGATTCTGCCGGCTCTGCTGGCCTGCGGTATGTTGCAGTCGATCGTACTGCTGCTGGTCAACCTGAAGATTGTACCGGCTGATTCACCAACGATCGCAACATTTACCTGGGTCTACAATGTTGCCTTCTACTTCCTGCCTATTTTCGTAGGTTATGCGGCAGCCAAGAGATTTGGCGTCAAGACTGCGATGGGCATGCTGATGGGTGCGATCCTGGTTCATCCGACCTTCATCGATCTGGTAACTCAGGGCGCTGGTCAGACTATTCCTAATCCTGGCGGACCTCCAACAATCATTCCGGGTACCGGTAATGCCGGCTTCCTGTTTGGTCTGCCGATTTATCCTGCCAACTACACGAGTACGATCATTCCGGTCATCATCTGTGTATTTGTCATGAGCTATCTTGAGAAGTTCCTCAACAGAATAATCCCGAAGAGTGTCCGTTTCGTTTTCGTACCGACCATCGAACTGCTGATCATGGTACCGCTTGGCCTGCTCTTACTGGCTCCGCTCAGCCACAGACTTTCCATGGGCTTTGCCGGCCTGATGATCGCTATTTACCGT
>CADCOR010000018.1 GCA_902803055.1 uncultured Erysipelotrichaceae bacterium | reverse complement strand
TATGTCTGAACAGTTATTTATTCAACATTTTGAAAATACTTCTGTAGATTCCTTAAGTATTCTTAAAGCGCAGAAGATTGCCATAGACTGTCTTGAATATCTGAAGACCATTTTAAGACCGGGTTTATCTTATGATGAGATACATCAGATCTGTTATGACAGAATGAAAGAAAAAGGGGCAGACGGTTTCTGGACGCATGATGATCCGGCACTGATCCTTTATGGTGATCTCAGCTGTTATTCAGCACATGAAGGACCGGCTTCATTGTTCAGGAATGTCTCTGTTAAGGAAAATGACTTTATTACAGTTGATGTTGCACCAATGGTAAATAAGGGCTGGGGCGATCTGGCGAGAAGCTTTGTCATGGAAAATGCCAAGATCATTCCTTATGAAGAATCAGAAAATAAAGAGATAAGAGATGGTCTGAACTTTGAGTTATATCTTCATGACAGGTTCAAAGCATTTGTTGATGAGAATACAACTTTCGGCATGCTTCATGATTATATTGAAAAACTTCTGGAAGATAATGATTATATCAATCTGGATTATCATGGCAACTTTGGCCATACGATTGAAACAGATCCAAAAGACAGAGTGACGATCATCAATGATGAAGAACGTATAATTGCCGAATATAATAGGCCTTGGACTTTTGAACCCCATATCTGCAAGAAAGGCAGCGGCTATGGCATCAAACATGAGAATATGTATTTCTTCCATGAGGGGAAGATGATCGAGGTACGATGAAAAGCGAATATCTGGTAGCCGGCATATCGATCATCAATGATATACATTACGCTGATGACAGAATATCCAAGAATAATCTGGGAGGCTGTGCAATCTTTGCCTATGGCGGTATTGGCCTATTTACTGATAATGTCACTCTGATCACTACCGGGGGAGAGGATTTCTTAAATTATTACGGACATTATTTTGATGAGAATCAGATTGACAAAGATGGTATCTATTATGATCTTCCTTACACTCATCACACTGTTCTGAAATATGAAAAAGACGGGAAGTGGTCTGAAAGATCAATTTATGGTGATGACTATTTCGCTTTGCAGAGTGAAAACAACAGAACTTCTTTGAAAAAGCTTGAGCCGTTTTTATCTGTTCATAGCAAAGGCCTTTATCTTGACAGCAGCGCTGATGAGAAAATCTTTGATGAAATAAAAGAGATAAGAGATAAAGCTCCGAATATAAAGATTATGTGGGAGCCGCCGACCTTTTCAACAAAAGATGATTCTGTGCATGAAAAGATCATAAATAATCTAAAGAAAGTAGATTATTATTCCATGAACCTTGATGAAGCAGCCTTTTTCTTCAAAAGCGAGGAAAGAGAAATATTGATAAGAAAGATAATGGAACTGGGAGTCCCTTGTTTCCTGAGAGAAGGAGAAAAGGGATCAAGCTGGATCGAAGATGGAAAATGCGTTTCCTTAAATGCCTATAAACCTGAAAACGCCATCGATGCCACAGGCTGCGGCAACTGCTCGGCAGCCAGCGCATTATATTGGCGAATTGAAGGAAAAGATTATGAAGACATCGTATTATATGCCAATATTGCTGCCGGTTATAATGCGGCGTTTAAAGGACCTGCACCGATCAAAAGAGGCAGGGACGAAAAGATAGATCAGAAGATGAAAGAGTATTATCACTGATAAGAGGTAGAAAAGATGAAAGTAATTGAAACTGAAACTGTATCAAAAAGAGAAACAATGATCCCTTTGACAATTGTTGAAGCGGATAACTTTCCAGCCGGATTATTGTTGTGTGTCCACGGTTTTAAAGCCGGAAGAACGGAAGATGGCCGTTTTCTGGAAGTGGCAGAGACATTGGCTGCAGACAATATTGCTTCGGTGATGATGGGCTTTCCGGGCTGTGATGAATCAAAGGAAGACTTTATCAATTACACTTTGAAAAACTGTCTTGATGATATCGACAGTGCCAGAAAGTATATGGAAGATCATTATGAACTAAATGGCAAGGTTGGAATGATCGGCTACAGTATGGGCGGCAGACTGACTGCTATGTATATCGGGGATCACCCGGAAGTAAGCTGTATCGGCTTATGGGCAGCCGCTACTTATGACGGTTTTGGCGGTTCTGACGAATTCCTGAGCATGAACATTGAACAGATGAAAGCCGAAGCAGAAGAAAAGGGTTATTGCGATTTCCACAATGAGTTTGACAATACAGATATAAAACTGAATAAAGAGCTGATTGAACAGATGAATGAATGCGTCATCAGTGATAATCTGAGCCGCTATCAGGGTGCTGCTTTGATCGTTCATGGGGACAACGATATTACGGTTCCATATGCAACCGCGATAAGCACCTATAACTGCTTAAAGAGTCCTAGAGAAAGAAAACTCGTTACGGTCGAAGGTGCTGATCATGGCTTTGGTGCCTGGAACAACCGTCCGGATTTATCCAAACAGTTAACTGATACGACCATCAGCTTCTTCAGGAGAAATCTGTGATAGATAATTTTGACAGTGAAGAGTATCTGAAAAAGGTCTATGCCTCCTGGCTGGGGAAAGTTATCGGGGTAAGACTGGGTTCGCCGGTTGAAAACTGGAGTCATGATAAGATCGTCTCAACTTATCATGATAAACATGGCTATCTGGTCGATTATGATGTCTATGCCGCTGATGATGACCTCAATGGTCCGATGTTTTTTGTCAGAGCGCTTTCAGATTATAAAACAATCAATCCGGAAAATATAGGCAATACCTTTCTGAATTATCTGTGTGAATACAGCGGCTTTTTCTGGTGGGGCGGCGTTGGCATATCAAGCGAACACACCGCTTATGAAAACCTGAAAAACGGCATCAAAGCGCCAGAATCAGGGTCAATTGAACTAAATGGCATAGCTATAGCTGAACAGATCGGCGGTCAGATCTTTTCAGACTGCTGGGGCTATGTGGCGGGATATGATCCTTTGCTGGCTAAAAAACTTGCCGCAATGGCTTCTTCGGTAACTCATGATGGAAACGGCATACAGGGCGGCATCTTTGTAGCGGTTGCGATCACTTTAGCCATGCGGATGAATGATATTCACAAAGTGATAGATGAAACGCTGAATTATCTTGATAAAGATCAGGAATACTATCGTGTGGTAAAGGATATTGTCCGCTTCTATAAGGAAAAT
>CADCOR010000017.1 GCA_902803055.1 uncultured Erysipelotrichaceae bacterium | reverse complement strand
GATATCAAGACTTTCAAGGATCTGACTGAAGAACAGGAAACAGCCTATCAGTCCATCATCGATTCGGATAAGATGGTGTCTTTGCTATTTGGAGTGACCGGATCAGGCAAGACAGAGGTTTATCTGCATCTGGCTAGATATTTTCTGTCAAAGGATAAAGATGTTCTGATCCTGGTTCCGGAAATCTCTCTTACGCCGCAGATGATCAGCAGGGTAAAGGAAAGGTTTGCGGATGTAGTCTTCTATCATTCGGCTTTGTCTGATCAGGAACGCTATGAACAGTATCAGCGGGTCAGAAACAAAGAAGTCAGAATTGTCGTCGGAACCAGATCGGCAATCTTTTTGCCTTTTAATGATCTGGGGATCATCATTATCGATGAGGAACATGACTCTTCCTACAAACAGGATTCAACACCCTGTTATCATGTCAAGAATGTAGCTTTCAAAAGAGCGATCGACGCCAAAGCCAAAGTGCTCTTAGCCAGTGCTACACCTTCGCTTGATTCATATACGCATGCCCTTAAAGGTGACTACCAGCTTCTGGAACTAAAAAACCGCATCAATCTCAAGCTTCCTGATATCGAGATCGTCGATATGAACAGTCAGCTGCGCAAAAAATCTTTTATCATCTCAGATGATCTTAAAGATTCTTTAAGCGCGTGTCTTGACAATCATAAGCAGGCAATCATTCTTTTAAACCGCAGAGGCTATTCACCGATTGTCAAATGTCTGGAATGTTCTACGACTCTTATGTGCAAGGACTGTGACACGCCTTTGAATTACCATAAAGATGAAGGAATACTGAAATGCCATCAGTGCGGAAGAATTTATCATCTGCCTGACAAATGTCCTAACTGCGGCAAGAACGCCTTGACCTTTTATGGTTTTGGTACCAAGAAAGTTGAGGAAGAACTGCATAAATTATATCCGCAAGCCAATATCGAAAGAATGGATCGGGATAATGTAAGCCGCAAAGGAGCACATGAAAAGATCTTAAAACGTTTTGAGGATAAACAGATCGATATCCTGATCGGAACGCAAATGATTGCCAAAGGTCTTGATTATCCCGATGTCACCCTGGTTGGCATACTTAATGCCGATGCCGGACTGATGCATCAGGATTATAATTCTGCCAAACTGACTTTTGATCTGCTGATGCAGGCTTCAGGGCGTTCGGGAAGAGCTGATAGTGAAGGCAAGGTCATCATACAGGCTTTCAACACTGATCATTATGTCATCAAAGCCGTCTTAAAACAGGATTATACCTATTTCTATAATATTGAAATGAATTACCGCAATAAGACATCATATCCGCCTTATTCACATCTGATCGAGATTGTTCTCTCTGACATGAATGAAAAGCGTCTTAAGGATTCCACCGACTTGCTTTATGACATGATCAGTGATCTTGATTATCGCTGTTTCCGTCCTTATGATCTCGGCAAACTGAAAAAACAGTTTCGGACACGATTGCTGATCATGGATAAGGATCTTTTGGGGATGCTGAAAGCGATCCAGAAGAACATCGATCTCTATATCGGTAAAAAGAATGTCTCTCATGTTAAAATTGACATTGATCCTTTATATCTGGAATAGCCATGAATCAAAGAGAAACAGCACTTGATATCCTGCACAAGACCATCAGCAAGGAATCGTATTCCAATCTTTTGATGCGCAAGGAACTGGAGAAATTTCCTGTTGTACAAAGAGCTTTTATTACAAACCTGGTCAATGGCGTCCTGAGACATTATGAGTTTCTGCACTATCAGATCGAAGATGAGATAAAGAAGAATACTTCTTTAAAAACCAGACTGATTCTGATCATGGCTTTGTTTGAACGCTTTGTAAATAAAGAAAAAGACTATGTCGTAAATAATGAATATGTTGCTTTAGCTTCCAATCGCTATGAAAAAGCCTTTGTCAATGCCTTATTACATAAGATAAAGAATCTAAAAGTCTGTGATGATGAAGCGAAGGCCAATAATCTGCCAGAATGGATCTACAGGCTTTTAAAAGCCCAATACAGTGAAACACAGCTTAAAGAGATCCTCAAGGTCTATCAGAGTGTTCCTGAGCTGTATTACCGCTTAAATAAGCACAAAGCTTCTCTCAAAGATCTCAAAGATCTTGATATTGAACAGGTCAACGATGATATCTTTACCTGTAAAAAAAATCTGCTTAATTCAGCTGAATACAAAAAGGGTCTTTTCTATATTCAGGATCTCAACAGTTCCTCTTTATATAAACATCTTGATCTTAAACAGAATGATGTCCTGCTTGATGTGTGTTCGGCACCGGGGTCAAAACTGTTTAATTGTCTGGATATAGTCAAAGCTGAAAATGCCTACAGCAATGACTTTCATTCCAGCAGAGTTGAACTTATCCAGAAGATGGCGGACAGATTAGGATTTGAGGGCATTCATTATCTTAATTTTGATGGAAGACAGATCAAAGATAATGTTGATGTGCTGTTTGATAAGATCCTTCTTGATGCGCCATGTTCGGGTTTAGGTGTCATCGGCAGAAAACCGGACCTGAAGTTTCATGTCAGACCGGAAAGTCTTGATGAACTGGAAAAACTCCAGTTTGAACTTCTTGAAGCGATGGATCCGATACTTAAAGAAAAGGGGATACTGTTATATTCGACATGTACCCTGAATAAAAAGGAAAATGAAAAGCTGATTAAACGATTTACAGATAAATACAGTAATTATAAGCTTCTTGAAGATGAAACGATCATCAATGACAAGGGTGACTGTTTCTATTACGCCAAACTGTCAAAGGAGAGCTCATGAAATCGATCTATGATTTATCTTTGAAGGATCTTGAAGAATACCTGTTAAGCAAGAATCTCAAACCTTTTCATGCCAAACAGATCTTTCGCTGGCTCTATGATAAAAGAGTTACTGATTTTGCCCTGATGAGTGACATCTCAAAAAAGATGATCGATCAGCTTAAAGAAGATTTTGTGATCGAAAGTCTTAAGGTAAGAGATCTGCAGATATCAAAAGATGGTACGAAGAAGTTTCTTTTTGAAATGAGCGATGGTGCATTAGTCGAATCGGTACTGATGATCTTTGATTATGGCTATTCTGCCTGCGTCACTTCGCAAGTTGGCTGCAATATGGGCTGTACCTTCTGTGCTTCCGGTCTTCTTAAGAAACAGCGCGATCTGAGTGCCGGTGAGATCGTTTCTCAGGCTTTGATGATTCAGAATGAACTTGATAAAGATGATAAGCGTCTGGG
>CADCOR010000016.1 GCA_902803055.1 uncultured Erysipelotrichaceae bacterium | reverse complement strand
CGCCCTTTTCCGCATAGATATTTAAAGTAGTGCCGGCTTGAATATTGATGATAGTGATATTGCTTGTGGTGGAGATATTATGACCGTTAAGGCAGATGCTGACTTCGCCATAAGGTACTGTCCAGGTCTCACTGATTGAAACATCGTTCATCAGCAGCCAGTTTCCGGCCTCGTTAGGAAGAGATGCAGGAGAATTCCATTCTTTATAACCGTCATGGGAATGATCATCAGCTTCAACTTTTCTGGCTGCCGCAAAAAAGATTATAAAAATCAGAATCGAGACAGTAAGAACTCTTTTAGCTGTTTTCCTGACGATATCACCCATAAGTATTCCCCCCAAGCAATACAAAAAATGCATTTCTTAGTTCAATTATACTATTTAAAATAAGAATATTTATATTACGCCATGCAATTCCGCCATAATAGCATCTATGTCTGCATATTTATATCATAATTTTTAACAGGTAAAGCATCATGATCATATCTAAATATATTAGTCATATTAGTATGACTAATACTATATCATCAATCTTTTTATAGCTGTGGTCATTTTGCTTGTCTGGCTAAGGCTCTTTGTTATAAAGTTCCTAGTAAGAGAGGTATATATTATGTCATTGATCAAAACGCCCATAAAAATCAGAGATCTGACTTTAAACAGCAGACTTGTAATGCCGCCGATGGCTACATCTAAATCAGAAGATGGAAAAGTATCAGACGATCTGCTTGCATACTATGCCCAAAGAGCACAAGGCGGCTATATCGGCCTTATCATCACCGAACACTGTTTTATCTCTAAAGCCGGTCAGGCTTCCGAGAATCAGATATCAGTTTCGCAGGATGAAGATATCGCTGGCTTAAGCAGACTCGCTCAAACCATCAAAAAAGACGGCAGCAAGGCTATTCTGCAGATCAATCATGCCGGATTAAACGGTTTCGCTGATACTGTCTATGGTCCTTCCGCCATTGTTCTGCCTAATGGCAAAAACAAAGACAAGAAAGTTCTCGCTTTCAGCCAAGATGAACTTAAAGAGCTCGTAAGACAATATGCCGAGGCAGCCTTAAGAGTCAAAAAGGCGGGCTTTGATGGCGTGGAGATCCATGCAGCACATGGCTATCTGCTGAATCAGTTCTATACGCCATTGCTCAATAAAAGAGAAGATGAATACGGTGGCTCGCTCGATAAGCGGATCAGAATCATTATTGAAGTCGTTAAAGCGGTAAGAGAGAAAGTCGGTCCCGATTTTGTTGTGGCCTTAAGACTGGGAGCCTGTGATTATGGCTTCCCCGGCACGACCATTGATGACAGCATTTATGCAGCCAAGGAATTTGAAAAAGCCAGCATTGATCTCATCGATATCACCGGCGGCTGCAATGGCTTTGTCCGCAAAGATGTGACTTATCCGGGCTACTTCAAAGACGCCTCTGCACCAATTAAAAACGCCGTTTCTATCCCGGTCATTCTGACAGGCGGCATCAGCGATATCAAAGATGCAGAAAAGCTTCTTGAAGAAGGAGCAGCTGATCTGATCGGCGTCGGCAGAGCTCTTTACAAAGACGCTGACTGGGCTAAAAACGCTATGGCTGAATAAACAATTAATATCTATGGCAATCGATAACTTCGCTTGCCTATTTTAAAATTCTTTTATATTTTCTGTATTATTTGAAGGCTCTTCAGCGAGACGGTTATAATGATTTATAGACAAAGGAGATCGGATGATTAAGGATTATATTTTATGGAACTGGACATTGATCCTGGTCCTGCTGGGCTTTGCCGTCTCACTGAGAGAAACAGTCTTTCTCGATAAAATCACGATCAGACGCTACTACGCGCTGATCATCACGATTTTTCTTTTGTCGATCGACGTTTACGGTGAGTTCTATCTGACTGATCTGGGCGGGCACGTCACTTCACGGCTGATCCTGATGGCGATCAGATACAGTGCTACACCCTATATTGTTGCCTTAGTCATTTATACTCTCACCAAGAAAGTGCGCTGGTTCATCTTCATACCGGCCATAGTTCTTGGAATTATTGATG
>CADCOR010000015.1 GCA_902803055.1 uncultured Erysipelotrichaceae bacterium | reverse complement strand
TCCAACATGCAGACACTGGACAGCTATCTGATGAATAAGAAGATCACCCAGCCAAATGAGATGACGGGTGTCTTCAAAGACTATAACTTCATCTATTTCATGGTTGAAGCCATGGACTATCTGGCTATTGATAAGGATCTGACGCCGACTCTATACAAGATGTATACCGAAGGCTACAGCTACTATAACCATTACACACCGCTTTATTCATGTGCGACTGGTGAATCGGAATGGGTATCCTATACTTCGATCTTCCCGTATGTGAATACCTGTACGCCAAACTATGTGGCAGCGATCCAGTATCCGCAGGCTCTGGGCTATCTGTTCAAGAATGCGGGATACAAGACCTTTGGTCTGCACAACTGGCGTGATGAATTCTATGAGCGCAAGATGATCTTGCCTAACTGCGGCATCGACGAGTTCTATGATATCGATGATATCTGGCAAGATACTTCAATTCAGCACACTGATGGCTGGCAGGCGGATTCGATGCTGATCGAACAGGCGATCAAGAAGATCGAAGCGACTAATGGCCGCTATTTCTGTGACATCATCACTTCAGTAATGCACTTCCCATATGAAGAATCAACTTACTGGGGCGATCACTATCTTGATCAGATCAATGAAATTCATCCTGACTGGGGCATTGATTATAAGCGTTATATGTCCAAGTGTATGGACTTTGATCATGGTCTGCAGATCCTGCTTGATTATCTTGAGCAGAGCGGACAGGCTGATCACACGATCGTCTGCATCTATCCGGATCACAGACCTTACTGGATGGACTATGACACCGTCATGGAACACACCCGCTGGATCAATCCGGACCGCTTTGGTGAAAACGGCATCTACCGTTCGCCATTTATCATCTACAGCAGTTCTTTGCAGCCAACGGTAAACTATAACTTCTGTTCTACGCTTGACCATGTGCCGACGATCGCCAATATGTTCGATCTCAACTATGATCCGCGTTTATATATGGGAACAGACCTCTATAATGGCAATAATCCGATCATCCTGGCTAATGGCAACTGGATCACGGAAAAGGGCTGGTATGATGCAACAAGTGAGACCTTCCATCCGAATCCGGGTGTTGAAGCAGATGAAAGTTATGTTTCAAGGACCAATTCGTCTGTTCAGAATACGATCAGAATTTCTTATATGCTGCTGGATGAGGACTATCATCAGAACCGCCGCAGTATCTGCAATCCGAAGAAAATACAATGAAATTAAACAAAGTATTTGAAAATGCGCCTGAACTCGATGTTCAGGCGATTATGTTTGACTCACGTAAAAAGGTAGATGATTCTATCTTTTTTGCGATGAAAGGCAAGCTCAATGACGGACATAAGTTTATCGATAAAGCGATCGAAAATGGCGCCATCTGTATCGTCTATACTGATGAAATCGATCATAAAACAGATGGCATCTGTTATCTGAAAGTTGCCGATGCCTTTAAAGCTTATGTCACTTTCTGCAATTTCTTTTACGATCATCCGCTGGAAAAGATGAACGTGATCGGCATTACCGGTACCAATGGCAAGACGACGATCGCCTGGATCATCAGAGAACTGATAGCCGGATTCAGACCCTGCGGCTATATTGGGACAATGGGCTATTACTATGGAACTGAGATCATGAATTCCAGCATGAATCTGACTTCCCCGAAATCTGATGAACTGTTCAGGATAGGCAAGGAGATGTATGACTATGGCTGTCGGGATCTTGTTTTGGAGGCATCAAGTGAAGGCTTATATACCGGCAGACTTGAGGAAGTCTTTTTCTCAACCGCGGTCTTTAATAATCTGACTTCTGATCATATCGATATCCATGGCGACATGGAGAATTATTTCAAAGCCAAATGCCTGCTTTTTGAAAAACTCAAAGATGACGGCAAGGCGATCATCAATATCGATGATGAATACGGCCGCCGTTTGATGGACATCGATGATCATGAACATATCACTTACGGCATAGACAATAAGGCTGATTACCAGGCCGTCAATATCATCCTGAATCCGGATCATTCCGATTTTGATCTGCTGTATAAAGGTGAAACATATCACGTCAGCACTAATATGCCGGCAAAATTCAATATCTACAATCTGCTTTCGGTCATAGCTGTAATGAAGGAAAACGGATTTGATCTTGCTGAGATCATACCTTTGCTTAATGACGTCAGACTTACACCAGGCCGCTGTCAGCTGATCAAGGCTGGACAGGATTTCAATGTCGTGGTTGATTTTGCGTTTACTCCGAATTCTTTTGCGAAAGTCTTTGACTTTGCGGAATCGATAACTGAAGCAGGCAAAAAGATTATTGCCGTCTTTGGCGGCTCTGGAGATCGCGATCATCTGCGCCGTCCCGGCACTGCTAAGATCGCCGATAAAAGAGCAGATCGCGTCATCCTGACTTATGATGATCCGTCAAGTGAAGATATGATGTCGATTTTAGTTGAACTTAAGTCATATTTTGAAAGAATCGAACCTTCGATCATTCTTGATCGCATCGAGGCGATAAATGAAGCCGTAAAGGAATGTGAGACTGGAGATACCTTACTGTTGCTCGGCAAGGGCAGCGACAGATTCTTCCTGTGCAAGGAAGGAAGAGTGCCTTATATTTCCGATGAAGTGGCGGTAAAACAGGCAATTCAAGCTAAACTTCAGCAGAATTCGTAAAGAGAAAGCAGATTTCTCTTTTTTTATTATTTATACTGTGATAAAATATCAAAGCATTTAAATGCATACACACACTATGGATTCACTGTTCCGTGCCTGTTTCAGGTTAGCAGTGTCTGAAGTAGTGGAGGGGTAACGGAAAGAGAGGAAAGAATTAAATGCAATTAGTTTCTATGCGTAAGCTTCTGGAAAACGGTGTTCATTTCGGTCACCAGACCAGGAGATGGGATCCAAAGTGTAAACCATTCATCTACACAGCCAAGAACGGCATCTACATCATCGATTTAAACAAGACACAGGATTCATTAGCTGTGGCTTATGAAAAGATGAAGCAGATCGCTGAAGAAGGCGGAAAAGTGCTCTTTGTCGGTACAAAGAAGCAGGCTCAGCAGATCATTCTTGATGAAGCTACCAGATCAGGAAGCTTCTACATCAATCAGAGATGGCTGGGTGGTACCTTAACCAACTTCCGTACAATTCAGAAGCGTATCAAACGTCTGATCGAAATCGAGCAGATGGAAAACGATGGCACGATCTCTGTTTATCCAAAGAAGGAACAGGTCCTCATTCATAAGGAAGCTGTCCGTCTGGAAAACTTCTTAGGCGGTATCAAGGAAATGAAGAAACTTCCTGATGCAGTTGTCGTTGTTGATCCGAAAGAAGATCATAACGCCGTTTCTGAAGCCAAGAAGTTAGGTATCCCGGTATTCGGTTTAGCTGACACCAACTGTGATCCGGCTTTAGTCGATTACGCTATTCCGGCTAACGATGATGCGATCAAGTCAATCAAGATCATGATGTCTTTACTGGCTGATGCGATCGTTGAATCAAAGGGCGGCATCTTACAGGATGCTTATCAGGAAGGCGAGATTGAAGACGATATCACAATGGAAGATGTCATCATCAATGTTGAAAAACATGCCGAAGAACAGGAAAAGAGAAGAAGAGCCAGAAATGAAGAAAAGAACAATCGTTCTTTCAACAAAGGCCCAAGAAGATATAACTCCGAAAGAAGATATATCGGCAAGAAAGAGGAAAACACTCAGACTGCGGAAGCTCCAGCTGCTGAAGTAAAAGCTGAAGAAGTCAAGGCTGAGGCTCCTGTTGAAGAAGAAAAGAAGGAGGCTGCTGAATAATGGCTGTTACTGCTGCTCAGGTTAAGGAATTAAGAGAAAAGACCGGCGCCGGTATGATGGACTGCAAGAATGCGCTTGCGGAATCAGACGGCGATATGGAAAAGGCGATCGACTGGTTAAGAGAAAAGGGTATTGCCAAATCCATCAAGAAGGCTTCCCGTATTGCGGCTGAAGGTTTATCCAAAATCGTTATCGATGGCGATAAAGCCTGCATCGTCGAGATCAACTCTGAGACTGACTTCGTTGCGAAGAACGAACAGTTCCTCAAGCTGCTTGAAGATACAGCCAGAACAATTCTCGCTGCTTCTCCAGCCAGCAACGATGAAGCTTTAGCTTTACCGATCAATGGTCACACTTTGAATGATGAATTCATCAATGCGACTGCTACCATCGGTGAAAAGATCGTCTTAAGAAGATTTGCCGTTGTTTCCAAAAACAGCGATGAACTCTTCGGCGATTACTCACACATGGGCGGTGCCAAGACTGCTTTAGTCGTCATGAAGGGCGGCAACGCTGATCTGGCTCACTATATGGCTATGCAGGTTGCTTCCATGTCTCCAAGCTATGTCAGCGCTAATGATATGCCTGCTGATGTAGTTGAACATGAAAGAAAAGTTCAGACTGAAATCGTCAAGAATGATGAAAAGTTTGCCGGCAAACCGGAAAACGTCATCAATGGTGCGATTGAAGGCAAGGTTTCCAAGGCTTTGAAAGATATGTGCCTGGTTGATCAGGAATACTTCCTTGATACAGCCAAGAAGGTATCTGCTGTTCTTAAAGAGAACAATGCTGAAGTTGTATGCTTTGTAAGATACGCTGTCGGCGAAGGCATTGAGAAACGTGAAGAAAACTTTGCGGAAGAAGTCGCAAAGCAGATGAACGCTTAAAAACGAAAGAAATGTTTCTGAGAAGTCAGAAACATTTTTTTATGGCTTTTTTCTTGTTAGAATATAAAGAAGAGGTAAATATTTATGTATAAAAGGATTATGCTGAAACTCTCAGGCGAAGCTTTGTCTGCCAGTGATTTTCCGTTTTCAACTGACGAAATGGAAAAATATGCCTTGCAGGTCAAGGAAATCAGAGAACTTGGTGTTGATGTCGGCATCGTTGTCGGCGGCGGCAATATCTGCCGTGGACGGATCTTTGAAGAGCTTGGCTTTGACAGGGTTAAATCTGATTATGCCGGCATGCTGGCAACTGTCATCAATGCCGTCATGTTTGCGGCAGAACTGGAAAAAGTAGGAGTCAAGGCTGTAGCGATGTCCGCGATCAAGGCACAGAATGTCATGGACTTTGATGAAGCAGAAGCCAACAGACTGCTTGCGGAAGGAAATGTTGTTGTCTTTGGCGGCGGTTTTGGCTTGCCATATCACTCAACCGATACCGGAAGTGCGCAAAGAGCCAAGGATATCGGTGCAGATGTCATCCTGATGGCTAAGTCTGGCGTTGATGGAGTTTATGACAGTGATCCGGATGTCAATCCGAATGCAAAGCGTTTTGATGAGCTGACATTTGATGATATACTTAATCTTGGTCTGAAGGTCATAGATGCACAGGCTGCCGAGATCTGCAAGGAAGCAAAGATTGAGGGCTTTGTGTTCAATATGGCTGAGGAAAATAATATCGTTAAAGCTGTTAAAGGCGAAGCCAGAGGAACAGTTATTAAATACTGAAAGTGAGGTGTTTTCATGGATAATTTATTTTTAGAAATTGCTGAAGAGAAGATGGAAGGCGCGATCAAGGGTTTTGAAGGCAATCTTGGCAAAGTCAGAACCGGCAGAGCCAATCCGACGATGCTTGATGGCATCATGGTAGATTATTATGGTTCACCGACACCTTTGAACCAGATCGCATCTATTTCGATCCAGGAAGGCAAGACGCTGGTCATCAAACCTTTTGACCGCAATTCAGTCAAAGACGCTGAAAGAGCGATCAATGCTTCTGATCTGGGTTTGCCGGTTCAGAACAATGGCGATGTTTTGCGCGTTACGGTGCCAGCTCTGACTGAAGAGACCAGAAAGGGTTTCTGCAAGGATGTCGACAAGATGGCTGAAGAAGCCAAGGTTCAGGTCAGAAATATCCGCCGCGAAGTAAACGAAGATATCAAGAAGGATAAGACTATTCCTGAAGACATGTCCAAGTCCTATCTGGAAGATATCCAGAAAGCTACTGACAAATTCATCGACAAGGTCGAAGAACTTGCCAAGAGCAAGCAAAAAGAAATAATGACGATTTAATGAATACACTCAATCATATTGCCATAATCATGGATGGCAACGGCCGCTGGGCTAAAGCCAACCATCTGCCGCGTACGGCAGGGCACTACAAGGGTGTCGAAGTATTAAGAAATATCACCAAATACGCAAACAAGTTAGGCGTCAAATGCCTGACTGTTTATGCGTTCTCGACAGAAAACTGGAAGCGTTCCGTTGATGAAGTCAGCTATATCATGTCCTTACCGAAGATCTTCTTCAGTTCCTATATCAAAGAACTGATGGAAAACAATGTCAGGATCATGATCATCGGCGACCGCTCACGCATTCCTGAGGAAACGATGAAGGTCATTGATGATGCGATTGAGACAACCAGAAACAATACCGGTCTGATTCTGAACTTTGCATTCAATTACGGTTCCCGCGACGAGATCGTCAGAGCAGCCAAAGCGTATGCCGAAGACTATAAAAACGGGCTTGTCGATGATCTTGATGAGCAATCCTTCAGCAGATATCTTTATACCAAAGATCTGCCGGAAGTCGATCTGATGATCAGAACCGGTTCACAGCAGCGTCTTTCCAATTTCCTTTTATATCAGCTGGCTTATTCTGAGTTTGTAGTCGTCGACACTTTGTGGCCTGATTTTACCAATGAAGTGCTCGATGAATGCATCGAGATCTATCAGAAGCGTCAGCGCAATTTCGGAGGCCGTGATGAAACAGAGAGTAATTAGCGGTGTCTATGTGGCGATCGTCACGATCCTTTCTGCTTATTTTGGCGGTTTTCTGCTTAAGGCCGTCCTGACTTTTGTCGCTTTATATGGCTCCTATGAGTTCATAAAGATCAGAAAAGAAAAGTTCAATTATCTTTTATATGCCGTGATGGCTTCTAGTGTCGTTCTGATGATGTATCTTCATGACTATGCGGAAATCATCTTCCTGCTGGAACTTATCGTCTTATTGACGATTGGTGTCTTTGATGAAAATGAATCTTTTGGCGAGGTTTCAGCGACTTTTCTGATGTCGATCTTACTTGGCTACGCCTTATATTTCATGATGCACATTCAGGCCATAAACAAGTTCATGTTTGGCTATGTGCTGATCCTGTCGATGCTGACAGATACCTTTGCGTATTTTATCGGAGTCAGATTCGGCAAGCATAAACTCAATTCCCGCGTTTCGCCGAAAAAGACAATTGAAGGCTGTTTAGGCGGCTGGCTGTTTGGCTGTCTGACTTCTTTATTGTGGGCTTATCTGTTCAAATTCTTTGGCTATCCGGCCTATGTCTTCATCATTGCTTCGATCTGTCTGCCGGTCGTATCCGAGATCGGCGATCTGGTCTTTTCTTTGATCAAGAGATATTACGGGGTCAAAGATTTCTCCGATCTCATTCCGGGACATGGGGGAATTCTTGATAGACTTGATTCCAATTTATTTTGTATAATACTTTTTGGAGTTTTATTGAGTATATTCGGATGAAAAGACTGATACTGATGGGTGCTTCAGGTTCAATCGGCACTCAGACAATAGATGTAATAAAGGAACATGAAGATCAACTGGAGCTGGTGGGAGTTTCGGTCGGCAAGAATGTAGAATATCTGGAAGAGATTCTGTCTCAATTTGATATCAGATATGCATACACGATCGAAGAGATTCCTGAGCTGATGAAACGCTACCCGGAGATCCGTTTTTATTCTGGTGATCAGGGACTGGTGGAGATGGCCAGACTGAGTGATTATGATATGCTGGTTAACGCTCTGGTCGGTTTTACCGGTTTTAAGCCAACTTTGGAGGCGATCAGAAATCACAAGGATATCGCTTTGGCCAACAAGGAAACGCTGGTTGCCGGCGGCAAGATCATCAATGAAGCTTTAAAGGAATACAATGTCCATCTTTACCCGATCGATTCCGAACATGTAGCGATCTGGCAATGTCTGCAGGGTCATCCAAAAAAAGATGTCCGCAGACTGATCCTGACTGCTTCAGGCGGAGCTTTCCGTGATCTTGACCGCAATGATCTGCTTGATGTCACTCTGAAACAGGCTTTGAATCATCCGGTCTGGAGTATGGGCTCTAAAATAACGATCGATTCGGCTTCCATGATGAATAAGGGCTTTGAGATCATTGAAGCTCATTATCTGTTTGATCTGCCTTATGATCAGATCGATGTCATCCTGCATAAAGAGGCAGCTGTTCATTCAATGGTCGAATATAATGATGGTTCGATCATTGCTCAGATGGGCAATCCGGATATGCGGCTGATGATCAAATATGCTTTGATGTATCCGGAACACAAATGGGATCATATCGCCAATTATCTT
>CADCOR010000014.1 GCA_902803055.1 uncultured Erysipelotrichaceae bacterium | reverse complement strand
CCGCAGACATCGCGAACCGCTGTCTGATAGCCGCCGCCGTTATTTCTTATATCGATGATGATCTTGTGATAATCATCCTTGTAAGGATCAAGGTATCTGACGATCTCATCAGCGGTATATTCACCAAAGCTGTTGATCTCCATGACAACAAAATCATCCTGTGTATAGGCAAAGACCGTTGAACTGATGGAATCTCTGATGACGCTTAATACAGACTCATCCGAACCTCTCTGGATACCGATCTTGACTTCCGTGTCCTTGACACCCAGCACTTTTTCTCGAAGATCCTCACTGCTCATATTTTCAGTCGATTCCCCATCGACGCTGATGATGAAATCACCTGCCAGGATACCGGCTTTTTCAGCTGGCGAATCTTTGAAGACTTTCGTTACCAGCGGAACTGTGAACTTGCTGGAATATTCCACACCAATGCCGACATAATCGCGGTTGATCGAATCCGCAAAGGCATCCATCTCTTCTTTGGACATATAAGAGGTGAAGATGTCCTCTTCAAAGCCAGTCATGCCATGAAGGGCTTTGTCTTCAAGTTCCTTGCCGAGATCTTCATATTCCTTGGAATAGAGCCAGCGCTTTTTCATCAGGGTATCAATCTCAGAATAAATATTCTGCTGATTGACCGGCTTCTGAACAAGCGAACGGCTGAAAAGCAGTCCTATAACAATTCCCGCAAGCAAAGCGAAAAAAGCCAGCAGGAAGATCAGAAACCTGTGTCTTCTGACCATCCGCCTCTCGGCTCTTTCCGATTCCAAAGGAACTTTCTTCAGATTTACATAAACTTTGTTTTCTTCGTTTTCCATATTTAATTAGCCGGCAGATAGTATTCCGGATTCAGGATACATGGCGGAGAATTGCCCGCTTCACAGCGGTTGTTGTAAGCAGTACGGCCGCGGCCGACAGAGAAGGTCGCATTCCAGCCCATCGACAGATAATCAGCCAGCTCGCCATAGCCGAGATAATACATCTCGATATGGCAATGCGGACCGGTTGAAGAGCCGGAAGATCCGACAGTACCGATCGCTTCATCCTGTAAGACATAGTCGCCATAGGAGACATATACAGTATTCAGATGGAAGAAGATGAAGCCATAGACACGGCCATCAACTTCACACATCAGATAGACCTGATTGCCGCCGCCGGAGATCCAGGCACCGCATGATGAACCAAGATAACCCGGGTCATAGCAGCTGTCATCAGCACGAATGATGATACCGCCAGCCGGGGCATTGATCTCTCTGCCTCTTGACGCCGCATAGTCAACGCCTAAATGCCAGGCTCCGGATAAGAAGTCCGGATCATAATTCCAGACAGTGGCCGAGATCCACGAATTGTGAACAGCCGGTACAAATCCCGAGTTGACTGTCACACCCATGGTCTTGAGCAAAGCTCTTAAATCATCGAAACTTTCAAAAATATTATCTCTTTCAGCGGTCATCTGATCGAGTTCTTCATTGATTCTGATTTCTTCTTCTTCATAGAATTCCTGCATGGCGATCATTTCCGCCTGCATCGCTACGACATCTTCATAATCCTTATCAAGCTGTGCTTTGGCTTCATCAAGTTCCTGACGGTCAGCACTGAGCTGAGCTATGACTGCCAGCAGTAATTCTCTATCTGATTTATCCTTAGAGACGATCGCCTCGACACCATAAACTCTCGCCAGCATATCGGAGAACGATTTAGAACCAAGGATGAATTCCAGATAGCCATTAAAATGCATAGTCTTCTGTGATTCGACCATTCTCTTTTTAACGCGTTCATTCAGCGCCGCAACCTTTTTTTCATTCTCTTCGATCTGGATCTGCAGTTTTTCAATTTTATCTTCAAGCTCTGTGATCTGAGCCTTCAAAGAATCGATCTGTTCCTGATAGCTTTCAGCCTTCTGGGCATATTCATTAGCCAGAGCTGCTGCTGCATCACGGTCATTTTTCGCATTCTCGATCTGATTCTCAATTTCCTTTAATGAGTTCTGAGCATTTGAAGTATAGGCCTTGCAGGCTTCCTTATCCCGATCCTGCGTACATTTTTCATAATCGCTCTTTTCGTAATCATCTGAATCGTCATAATCCTCATTTTCCGTGTATTCATCCTCATCATCCGCATAAATAAAACTCGTCTTAGCGAATATCGGTAAGACTAAAGAAAAGACAATGAGCAGACTTATCAGTTTTTTAAGCATTACCTGGTCAACCTCAGGAATTTGCAGACCGAAATATAGGATCCCATGAAACCGACAAAAATGCCGATCGCCAGCAGGATCAAAGCAACATAGACGATAAAGGGCATCGGCGGTATCAGCTGAATGACACCGGCCAGAACACCGCCGGTCATTTCATAAAGACGATGATAGCCATAAACGATGACGGCAATCGGCAATAAAGAACCAAAGATACCAATAATGATGCCTTCGACCAGGAATGGTGCTCTGATATAACCGTTCTTGGCACCGACATTACGCATGATCCAGATCTCATCCTTACGGGTCGCGATCGTGATCTTGATCGTATTGTAGATCAGATAAACAGCCAAGGCGATCAATGCCAGGATGATGATACCGCCGGCATAACGGGTCGTATGCAGGATATTGATGAGTACATAGGTATTGCTGCCGCCATCCTGCACAGAAGAGATGCCGCTCATTCCGGCAACGGTATTCTTTATATTTTCCATATCAATGCCATCTACGGCATAGATGATAAAAGTATCATGGAACGGATTGTCTTCACCGCGATAGTTCTCCGAAAACTCGGCCAGGCTTGATTCGTCCTTGCCATATTCCTGAATATAGAAATCAAGTTCTTCTTCCTTGTCACGGAAGACGACGTGATCGACACCTTCAATTGCTTCGATATCATTCTTTAATGCGGTTATCCTGCCAGCATCAGTGCCATAATCGATCAGGGCAACTAAAGAGATGGACTGTTCGATCTCCTTGGTCAGATAAGCCATATTGGCCGCAAAAACGGTAAAGACACCTACCAGCAGCAAAGTGATGGTCACTGCCGAAGAAGCTGAAAAAGCCATACCGAAATGGCGTTTTACACCGACAAAACCTTCTCTTATATGGCGGCAGAAACGGCGGAAGTATTTCATTCTTCTCTTCCTCCGCGCAGTTCGTTAATTGCTTCCTGCTGCTGATTGATCTGTGACAGGATCATTTCCTGCGTTTCTGATTCGGAAAGCTTTTCCAGATCAGCCTCTGTGATCTGATTTAATGATGTATT
Organism: uncultured Erysipelotrichaceae bacterium; assembly: GCA_902803055.1. Taxonomy (GTDB): domain Bacteria; phylum Bacillota_I; class Bacilli_A; order Erysipelotrichales; family Erysipelotrichaceae; genus Colivicinus. The sequence continues at coordinate 7,304 of CADCOR010000014.1, read as the reverse complement.
GGTAGAAGTATCCTCTGAAGGCATGTTGATCGGACCGGTATCCATCAGCTTTGTTTCGCTCTTGGCCGTTTCCGCTTTTTTATCCATCAGATTCAGATTGCTTCTTTCGCTGCGCAGTCCATCATCAACGATATGACCAGACTCAATTCTGATCGTTCTCTTTGGATGATATTCGACCATGACATCGTTATGTGTAACCACCAGTAAAGTCGTCTTTTCCTTGCGGTTGATCTTTTCCAGCAGTTTGATCATTTCATCAGTCATTTCCGGGTCAAGGTTGCCAGTCGGCTCGTCCGCGATCAGGATCGTCGGTCTTTTTGCGACAGCTCTGGCGATCGCCACTCTCTGCTGCTGACCACCGGATAACTCACGTGGTTTGGCATTTGATTTCTCGGAAAGATCGACCAGTTTGAGTACTTCTCTGACTCTCTTCTTGATCTTGTCCGAAGGCATATCAAGAACCTCTAATGCATAGGCAATATTTTCAAAAACAGTCTTTTCCGGCAAAAGACGGTAATCCTGGAAGACGACACCGATCTTGCGGCGATAAAGATAGACTTTACTCTTTTTCAGTCTTCCGACATCGATTCCGGAAACCAGAACCTGACCGCCAGATGGAACTTCTTCGCCATCAAGCAGCTTGATCATCGTTGACTTGCCTGAACCGGTCGGTCCCATAATATAGACAAACTCACCGTCATTGACCTTGAGATTGATATTGATTAGTGCGTGTGTACCGTTTTTGTACTGTTTGGAAACATTCTTGAATTCAATCATACCTTATAATTGTATCACTATTGATATATCGTCTCAATCAGCGGAATTTGCATTCTGCTCATAAAATAATGATAAAATTATAGATATTAATGGAGGTGGAAATATGAAACTCATACTGGCTATTATTTCGACCGATGATACTAAAGCCTGCATATCATCATTAAACAAAGCATCTTATCATGTCACCCGTTTAGCAACTACTGGCGGTTTCCTTTCTTCAGGCAATACCACACTGATCATTGGCTGCGAAGACAAGGAAGTTGATAAAGCGATCGAAATCATCGGCAACGAATCACAGAGAAGAAAAGAAGCTGTCCCGACTACTATTTCTACCGATATGTCCAATCTGGTATCATATCCGATTGAGGTTGAGGTCGGCGGTGCTACGATCTTTGTGCTTAACGTAGACAGATTCGAAAAACTGTAATTCATATGTACACATTCAGAAAAGGCCTCAAAGACGGATTGCCAATAGGATTCGGCTACTTTGCAGTAGCCTTTTCTTTGGGCATCATAGCTGCGCAAGCCGGGCTGACTCCTTTTCAGGGTTTCCTCACCTCCTTGCTGGTGAATGCCTCAGCGGGTGAGAATGCAGCCTTCATCGCGATCAAAGAGAATGTTCCCTATCTGCAGATGGTGCTCATTATGATCGTCTCCAACATCCGCTATGTTCTGATGTCTTTTGCCCTGTCACAGAAAATCGCTCCCAAGACACACATGATCCACAGATTATTGCTGGGCTTTTTTCTGACGGATGAATACTTTGCCTTAGCTATCTCCCAGGATCCATACTGCAATCCCTATTATTCCTATGGTGCTATATCTTTTGCGGCTCCCTGCTGGGCAAGCGGGACAGCCTTAGGCATCATCATGGGCAACATCCTGCCGCCAAGGATCGTATCAGCTTTATCCGTCGCCTTATTTGGCATGTTTCTGGCCATCATCATCCCGCCAGCTAAAAAAGACAAAGCTATCGCCTGTCTTATCGTGATCAGTTTTTTATGCAGCTATCTGCTCTCTCGCTTCACGACGATCTCTGAAAGCATGATCACTATCATCTTAACAATCGTCATTTCTTCTTTAGGAGCACTCTTGTTCCCGACCAAAGGAGAAAAACATGAAGAATAATATCTATATCTACATATTGGTAATGACTGTAACCGTTTTTCTGGTCCGGGTGCTTCCTTTGACCTTGATCAGAAAACCGATCAGAAATAAATTCATCAGAGATTTTCTCTATTATGTCCCCTATGTCACATTATCAGTCATGACCTTCCCGGCCATCATCGATGCGACCGATAATCCTTTTGCCGGATTGTTCGCTCTGATCATCGGCATTTTCGCCGCCTACAAGAATCTTGGCCTGTTCAAAGTCACTGTGATCTGCTGCATCAGCGTTCTGCTTATTGAGTTTCTGTTCTAGTTTTCACCTTATTTTGACTTTCACATTTTATAATAAAAGCAAGGAGAACTTTTTATTATGGAAATAACTAATAGCATAAAATACGTCGGCGTCAATGATCACCAGGTTGACCTTTTTGAAGGACAGTACAAAGTGCCTAACGGCATGTCCTACAACTCCTATGTGATCTTTGATGAAAAGATCGCCGTCATGGACACCGTTGATCAGCACTTCACTCATGAATGGCTGGATAACCTGCAGAATGCCCTTGATGGAAAAACACCTGATTATCTGATCGTTCAGCATATGGAACCCGATCACTCCGCCAATATCGCAAGTTTTATGAAACTCTACGACAAGGCGACGATCGTTTCTTCGGACAAAGCCTTTGTCATGATGAACAACTATTTCGGCACAGATTTCGCCGATCGAAAACTCGTCGTAAAAGAAGGCGATACGCTTTCTTTGGGAAAACACGAGCTGCATTTTGTAGCAGCCCCGATGGTCCACTGGCCAGAAGTCATATTGACCTATGATGCCTATGAAAAAGCTCTGTTCTCTGCTGATGCCTTTGGCAAGTTTGGTGCTCTTGATGTTAATGAGGACTGGATCGATGAAGCCAGACGCTACTACATCGGCATCGTCGGCAAATACGGTGCCCAGGTACAGGCACTGTTAAAGAAAGCAGCCGGTCTTGATATTTCCATGATCCTGCCGCTGCACGGACCTTTCCTCTACAAGAATCTTGGCTACTACATCGATCTATACAAGACCTGGTCAAGCTATGATGTGGAAAAAGACGGCGTGGTGATCTGCTACACTTCGGTATACGGTCACACTAAGACCGCGGTTGAAAAACTCGCCGAAAAGCTGCGCGGCTGCAACGCTCCGGAAGTCAAAGTCTATGATCTGGCCAGATGCGATATGTCTGAGGCCGTGGCAGATGCCTTTGCCTACAACAAGCTGATCCTGGCTACTACGACCTATAATGCGGATATCTATCCGTTTATGAAGGAATTCATCAATCATCTGACGGAAAGAAATTTCCAGAACCGCAAGATCGGAATCATCGAAAATGGTTCATGGGCTCCTTTAGCTGCCAAGGTAATGAAGGACATGCTGGCAAAACAGAAAAATCTCACCTTCATTGATCCGACAGTTACAATCAAATCAGCACTCAATGCCGATAATGAAGATCAGCTTGATCAGCTTGCTGAAGCAATGTGTGTCGATTATGTTGCCCGCGATGAAAGCAAAGCCAACAAATCAGATATGAAAGCCCTGTTCTCGATCGGCTATGGCTTATATGTCGTCACCAGCAATGATGGCAAAAAGGACAACGGTCTGATCGTCAACACCGTCGTACAGCTGACTGACAATCCATTCAGAGTAATGGTATCCATAAACAAGGATAACTATTCTCATCATGTCATCAGACAGACCGGCATCATGAATGTCAACTGTCTGAATATCGAAGCACCTTTCAAAGTCTTTGAACAGTATGGCTTCCAATCCGGCCGCAATGTCGACAAGTTCAAAAATGAAAAAGAGATCCTGCGTTCTGATAACGGCCTGATCTTCCTGCCGCATTACATCAACGCCTTCTTCTCGCTTAAGGTTGAAGACTACAAGGATCTGGGAACTCATGGCATGTTTATCTGTTCGGTAACAGAGGCCAGAGTCATCAACAATGTTGAGACCATGACCTATACCTACTATCAGAATAACGTCAAGCCTAAACCGGAAGCTCAGGGACGCAAAGGCTTTGTCTGCAAAGTCTGCGGCTATGTCTATGAAGGAGACAGCCTGCCTGATGACTTCGTCTGTCCGTTATGCAAACACGGCGCTGCTGATTTTGAACCATTAGGATAATGAGAGCTTCCAGACGGAAGCTCTTTTCTTTTATTATTTTTTTCAGCAGATCTTAACTCAGATCCACACCATTACTAACCTTTTCACCAATGATAGAATAAAAGCATGAAGAGATACTACATCATCTATGAAGGACGGGTTCAGGGTGTCGGTTTCCGCGGCCGCATCATGTCGCTGGCCAGGAAGTACGATCTGACCGGCTATGTGAAAAACCTCAGAAACGGCAAGGTCGTCTGTGAAGTTCAGGGCGAAAAAACTGATGAATTTCTGAAAGAATCACTTGAAGAATATTACTATATCCGCATCAGCAATTATTCCTTAAAAAACATTGATATTATAGAAGACGAAACGCAGTTCAAGCTACGTTTTTGAAATGATACATGATTATGGCAGCTGCCATCGAAACATTAAGCGAATCAATATTGCGCATATCGATCTTGACTATCTCATCAGCGATGTCCATCAATTGGCTTCTGACGCCGCTTCCTTCATTGCCCATGATGATCGCCATCTTTTCGCTCGGTTCCACTTCGTGCAGCTCTCTGGTGTTGTTGCGCAAACCGGTCGCATAGACTTTATAGCCCTTGCTCTGTAAAACAGGAATTTCTGTTTCCAGATTCTTATGAACTATGTTCAGCGTATAGATACCGCCTTTGCAGTTGGACAGACATTTTTCGTTATAGATATCCGCACAGTTTTCGGAAAGGATCAGAGAATCAAAACCAAACAGCAGTGCTGCCTCCATGATCCGGCCGATATTGAGCGGATCCTGCAGCTGATCCAAGATCAATACCCTGTTTCCATAATCATCGCTTTCCTTTATCGTTTTTGAAACACCGAGATAAGCGACACTGTCATCTCTGGAAATTTTATTCAGGACTTCTTTGGAGACTTCTAAGACATTATCAAACTCAAAAGGCTGTCTGTCTGAATATACCAGCAGATCAAGGTGACCTGTCTGTCTGGCTTTTTCTATCAGCTCTTGCTCACATATTAAAAAAGAATCCTGACGGTATTTCTTCTGATGCAGCTTGGCAAGATCTTTGACTTTTTTATTATCTAATGAGCTGATCATTTTCTCTTCCTCTGATTAAATAAGAGCGTGGCAACCACATCAAGGGCAGCGCAGGCATTCAAAGAGTTGCGGAAAGGCGATCCATAAGCGATATAGAGATGTTCATCACACATTTCCAGCAAGGCTGAACTGATACCTCTTTTTTCCCCGCCCAGCATGAAAAGTGCTTTGTCCTTGAAAGTCACATCAAATATATCTTTTGAATTCTCACCCCTGAATAGCCCATAGAGATAATAGCCATTATTCTTTAAAGCTGCGATATCATCAAACGGATCCTTGCAGATGCGGATATTCAGCATATCATAAGCTCCGGCTGAAGATTTGAGCAGCTGCATCTCCAAAGGACCATAGTCTCTTTGACTCAACAGGATATTTTTGACTCCTAAGGCATAGGCAGTGCGCATCGCATAGCCCAGATTAAAAGGATCTTCGATCCCATCGAGATAGAAGATATCTCCTTCAGAAAACTCATCCTCTTTGCGCAACGATACTTCCGCGCCGATCCCGCCATTGCTTTTGCCGCTCAGGATCTCTTTAAGCTCTTCAGCTTTCATCTCTCTTAGCGGAACATTTTCACTTCTGGCCAGTTTGCGGATATAGTTGAAATCCTTGGTTTTTTTATCTTTGCTGATATAGATCTCAGTAATCTGTCTTTTCTTATTCTGTAAAGCTGCCTTTACGCTGATCGCCCCTTCAATAATCATAAAGAAATCCTTCTGAACATATCTCCTTTATGGACTTTAAAAGGCATGCGGATATAAAGCAGCTGTGTCGGCTTGTTGGCCAGTTCAACTTCGTTCCATTTATCATCGAACATGAACTCGACCTTGAATCTTTCATTATCGACATCCGGTCCGAATACTTCGATATCATCATAGCGCGCAAAGACATTCTTGACCTCGATCAGAGCTATCCCTCGCTTATCATCATAGCCATGGACATAGGCGACATAATCATGCGTCACACCAGCTCCATTTACACCATACAGATGTTTGGTGTTATCACAGCTGCCTGAAAGGAAGCCATCATCACTGGGGCGGTTCTCTGCCTTTGAAAGCTCATTGTCATAGTATTCCAGCCGGTCTTCATTCAGATAGTCTCGGCTGTAGATCTCATCGATCATCTTGCGATAGGTCTTCACGACCTGACCGATATAGTATTCCGATTTCATTCGGCCTTCGATCTTGAGTGAAGCGATATTGCTGCGGATCATTCTCTCCACATAAGCTGAAGCTCTCAGATCCTTGGAAGACATGGAAAGCAGACAGTTCGGATTGGAGATGATCTTATCGCCATCAAACAGATGATATTTCCAGCGGCAGGAATGAGCACAGCCGCCTCTATTGGCGTCTCTTAAAGTCATGCGATTGGATAAGACACAGCGGCCGGAATAATTGGAACACATGCCGCCATGAATAAAGACTTCCAATGGCACATCGACTTTTCTTGCGATCTCTTCGATCTGATCCATACTCGCTTCTCTGCCTAAAACCACACGATCAGCACCAAAGCTCTTCAGCAGTTCAACAGCCGAAGAATTGAGTGAAGAAAGCTGTGTGGAAATATGACACTCGAGATGCGGTGCGATCTGTTTGACGATCGGAATCAGGCCAAGTGAAGAGATGATGATGCCATCGATCCCAATGCTGTCTAAGATCTGCAGATACTGCTTGATGCCATAATAGTCATCATCATGAAAGACGATATTTACCGTAACATATACCTTAGCCTTATACTGTTTCGCAAAGCTGCTTAATTCCTTCAGATCATTCAGATCGAAATTTGAAGCCCGCGAACGCAATGAATAAAACTTGCCGCCGACATAAACGGCGTCCGCTCCATACATGATAGCGATCTTGGCCTTGGCCAGATCTTTTGCGGGTGCAAGCAGTTCTACTTTATTCATCTTTAGTTATATTGGTCTTCTGATACAGGTAAGCTGAAGAATAAGATCCCGGATAATTATTCATGAAACTCTGTCTGATGAAATCCTTGTTGTCTTCAGAGATACGTTTATAATCACGGCACAGCTGACACAGCAGATTCAGATCATCGATAAAGATCGTGTCCACGATCCCTCTTCTGATCGTATCTTTAAGGGACGGAAGCTCATTGAACATTTCTAAAATGTAGTCCGAATAGATCGTCGTGCCGTTTCCATCTTCGATTATCGGCATG
>CADCOR010000013.1 GCA_902803055.1 uncultured Erysipelotrichaceae bacterium | reverse complement strand
GCGGTGAAGAACATATTGTTACCGGCTACGATGTGAGCTGTGACAGCAAGCTGTTTGATCCTGATTCTGTAAGCTATAAAGCTGAAGCTGAAGTCAAAGGTACTGAAGCAGGATTCTATCCGATGAATCTCAATCCTGATCTGTTCGCCTATTTCGATTACAATCTCGCTGTAACCTTCTTGGTTACCGATGGCTGGCTGCAGATCAAACCTGTATCAGTCGTTTCCGGTCACAAGACCTGGGTCGATGATGATAATGCCTATAACAAGCGTCCTGAATGCATCATCATCAGACTGCTTGCCAACGGAGAAGAAATTGCGCAGAAACCGGTTTCTCAAAAAGAGGACTGGAGCTGGCGTTTTGAGAATCTGCCAAAGTATTCGGGTGAGAAAGAGATCGTTTATACCATTGAAGAAGATGCTTTGGAATTCTATAAAGCTGAAATAGACGGTTATGATGTAACCAACACATATGTACCGCCACAGCACAGCATCACCTATGACCTGAATGGCGGAACCTATGAAGGACAGACAGGCAAGATCGTTGAAAGCTACGCCGAAGGAGAAGAGATCTTTGTCCATGCCGCACCGACAAGAGAAGGCTACGCATTTGTCTTCTGGGAAGGATCGGTATACTATCCGGGAGATGTTTATAATGTAACTGAAGATCATACTTTTACCGCTGTCTGGAAGAAGGAAAAACCGGAACCGGCACCATCACCGACGCCAGATCCTTCACCTGAACCGCGTTACATTCCGCCGAGAACAGGCAGAGACTGATTTATTCTATAAAGACATAAAGCACATATGATCAATTATGTGCTTTTTTACGAACAGGGAACGATTATAATTTTTATAAATTTCTGTTATAATCATTCAGGTTATATAACCAAATGGAGGCAGATAAAATGAAAAAGTTATTAAAAGCATTATTGATCGTTTTATGTGTTATGGTTCTCTTTGGCTGCGCAAACAAAAAAGAAGAAGCGGCAGAACCACAGCAGGAGACAAATGAACCTCAGCAGGAAGCAGCTGACACACAAGTACCTAAAGACCAGCAGGAAGGTACCGCAGGAAGCAACATTCCTCTTAAAGACAATCTTGAAGAAGCTAAATATCAGATCGAAGTAGCTATGCAGTATCAGCTGGAAAAAATGTATGGCGATAAAGTGAATGACGCAAGAATATATGTGGAAAAAATGTATTCTGCTGAAGAAGAAAAAAATATCCCTGCATTACAGAATTTAGGACCAAATGAAATTGCGTTTGAAGTAAAATATGAACTTCACCCGGCAGAAGGCACTGATGTAAATGAACTGACAGCTGCAAGCGGCGTATATGATGAAGCAAGCGGCTGGGTCAAAGACAAATTCAATGTCGGTATCTTAAGACCTAACAGTGAAGCAAGTGATCCAAAATACGTAATCACAGATTTAGGTACAGGTTTTTAATTGTTGTATTGTATTTAATTCTGAGTAAACAAAAACAATCATTTCTGATTGCCCCAACATGTTTATTATCTCAAAAATTTTAAGAAAAAAACAGTCTTTTCTTTTACGGGAAAATTGTTAATATGAAGGTGTAAAGAGAAGGAAAAAATAATTAAGGATCTGCGGGGGCGCAGATCAGAAAATGGGAGGATTTAAACATGAAGGAGATTCTGAAAGAAATTCATTAATCCCTCATTGTCCTGGTAATCAGCAGGCAATGAGTGGTATCCAGCTGATTAACAGGAAATTCCAAAAGGATAGATTACAAATCAATCCCCTGTCCGTTTATAAGAATCGGACATAAGAATACCTGAACATATATAAAATATTGCTGCACGTACAGTGCAAGAAGAACAGTTATCCGATATAACAGATAGTGCATTGAGCACGTAACACAAATCGATAATCAGTAACAAGGGCTGAAAGGATCAGCCCTTTTCTTTTGCGATCATGAATTTATAGATTTCTATAATTCAGTTAAAATAACATTAACAGCAGCAATGAAGCTTAAGATGGAGAAAACAGAAATGAAAGCCTTGATCATAAACTGCAGTCCAGTGCGCGATGGCGCAACAGCTGAAATAGTAAAACTGGTTTCAGAACAGCTGTCAGCCAGGTATAGTGTTAAGTGCATCTGCATCGATGATTATTCATTTGCCTTCTGCAAAGGCTGCCGTTCATGTCACAGCACAGCGAAGTGTGTTATGGAAGATGCAGGTGTTATCGAAGGCATAATGAGTGAGTATGACGACGCCGACATTATTGTTTCGGTTTCTCCGTCATATTGGGCTGATGTCCCCGGGCAGTTTAAGGCTTTTATTGACAGATGTACCCCATGGTGCAATACTCATGAACCCCACGCTGCCATCAGGTCCGGGAAAAAGGGATATGCGATCGCTTTACGGACCGGGCCAAACATGGCAGAATGTGAAAGGATAATCGGCAGTATTGAACATTTTTACGGCCATCTGGAAATAGAATGCAAAGGACATCTGGGACTGACATCTATAGAGTATAAGGAAAATGTTGCCGCAAGAAAGAAAGATATTATCGCTTTCTGCAGTGAAATATGACAAATCAGCTTATTAAAGGAGGACAGAATGGATAAGTTCGAATACAAAGTGGTTACTTATGATCCAAAAGGCTTATGGGGTGGAAACGTTGATATTACTATGATTGAAGAACATTTCAATATGCTTGGCGAGGATGGATGGGAAATGGTTGGCTGTACATCCGCCAATCAGAGCTATGGTTCATCCAAGAGCATCGTGTTTATTTTTAAAAGAAGAATTGATTGATTTCAGCTAAGGTATATTTATTAAACCCAGAATTAAGTTAAACATCATATCTTAGTGACGTTATCATTATGCATGGTCTTGTTTGAAAACTGATACTTATAAACGCATCAATCAGCGTTGCACACCATCGTTTTTGTCATGAGTATGTAATTATATCTTGCGTGCTTTGTTTTCATACCGTTTGTTGAGCTGTTAACAATATATTTTTTACAGCTGATCAAGGAGGGCTTCCTTTGTTTTTCCTTTGATCCCTGATTGTTTTAGATCAACTTCCTCGGCTTCCATTCTTTCAAAAAACATCCGCATATATTTGCGTACAGATTCTGGAATATCATTAAGTGGTCCTTGGTTCTGAGCATGCAGCTCCGTCAAACGAAATACATCGTTCTTGTGTTTTCGGATGTTTTTACTATCTATAGTTTCACCTAGCTTCTTTCTTTCAGACAAATCCATCCAAGCTTTACCTGATATATATCAGGTGGAAACGTAAAAAGCAAACTTCTTAAGAAGCCCATAAGTTTTTAGCTTATGGGAGGTTCACTGCTGAGTATGATGATTGTTCATCTGACTATCAGAGTGTACACATCTTTCTGATTAATGGCTGTCACAAAGCCGGGACCGATATAAATAGTGTTAATTAAATCTATAGTGCGATCAGTTCCTTGAAAAACGCATAAAACTCGCGGGTATAGTAATGAGGAAGCAGGATAGCCAGACCGCGGGCACCTTTGACTGAGACATTTTTATAACCCAGTTTACGGGCAATATAAGCAGCTCGACACAGATGATAATCAGCCGAGACAATGACAACATCTGTCTTATCGATCGGCTTTTCTTTTTCGATCAGCGCTTGGGCGTTTCGCAGGTTCTGTACTGTGTTGGTACTCTGATCTTCAAGGATGATCTTTCCTTTATCTATTCCTCTGTTAAGCAGATATTCAGCTCCCCCTTGCGCTTCCGAGATCGGCTCATTGCTTCCCTTTCCGCCTGTACAGATGACTCTGCTGTTTCTGTTTGCTTCAAGGTATTCATAAGCTGAATCAAGCCGAGCTTTATAATCCATCGATGGTCCGTTATCTCTGATCTGTGAGCCGAGTACGATCACATAATCGGCATCGTCCTTGCATCTGCTCAATGAAAAAGAGACGATCCTTATCTCGGCCAGCACAAAACATAAAGCTAATACGCCAAGAATTATCAGGACTTTTCTTTTGGTGTTTTCATCAGACTTTGAAAAATATGATGCACAGCAAAACAAAGCGATCCCCAGGATCAGATAATAAAAATTGAATAGACGATTTGGTCCGATCAGCGATAAGACGATCAGTCCGTATAAGATGGAGATCAGTGCTATGATCTTCAGTATCTGAAAGATGTTTTTCATTTTTTATCAGTATTTATTATACTAAGGGATCAAAACCAAAGGAAAACTTCACCACAGGATAACAGTGGATCTTCAGGCACAACAGGCGGTTATTTTGTATAATTTAAATAAGAAAATGATTCGAAAAACCAAATTATCATTGCCCGCTTTCCTGATCTCTCGTATATTAAATTAGAAGAGACTGATTGTTACATACAAAGGAGAAGATAAAAATGATCACCATTTCCAAAGAACTGCAAGAAAAACTCAAAAACTGCAAGACTGATGTCGAATTCTGTAAGACCCTTGCCGACAACGGTATCGATGTTGAAGAATACCAGAAGACCGTACCTGATGAGGAGTTAGAAAAGATCGGCGGCGGTTTCGTAAATTATAATGACGATCGCGTATATTGCCCTTGGTGCGATAACGCAGAGGAAGCGGAAATTTCCTATCAGGTGCTGGTAAGCATATACCACTGTGAAGACATCTACCGCTGCAGAAAATGTAATGGATTTTTCAAGAGTGAAAAGGGGAAACGCGGTGATGCCGTACCGATCAAATTATATTGGGATCCTAACACGATCTTTGAGTGGTAGACTAAACCGGTACGTGAGCTTTAACTGAATAGAAAAAAACAAAACAGAGTCGAAGGAAGCAGATCAGGAAGACTCTGTTTTTCTGATCAGAAGCAGATAAAAAGGCACCACAGTGCCTCTAGAGTTTATTCCATGTTATCTGATACGAAGCGGTAGAAGTCGCTCCTTTCGATCTCGATCGACATCGCATAACGGTTTTTGACGGTGTTGATCGCATTCTCCAGATAGGAGTCAAGCAATTGCTCATCATAAGCTTCCGTATCGATAAGCCATTGTGCCTCTCCGGTCGTGAAGTTGTATTTCACGCTGTCGGTGATGAAGTTCTTGTTGTAGAGCTGAGCGATGTGGATGCCGTTGCCGAAGATATCAGTGCCTGCATACAGACGGGAATCATAATCGATGCCAAAGAGATTGTAGACTGTTGGCAGGATATCGACGTTGCAGCAAGGCGTATCGACTTCGATCTTTTCATCGAGACCTGAATTGTAGATGATGCAGGTCGAATGATAGCTTTCAAAGTCTTCATCCTTCGGCTCACCTTTCAGGGCTTCATAAGCGATATCAGTAAGATAGTAAGGATAGTGATCGCCTGTCAGAACGATGACGGTCTTGTCGAGAATGCCTTTTTCTTCAAGGCGGTCTACCAGATAAGTCATTGCCTTTTCCAGTTCGTAGTTGCAAGCCAGATATCCGGTCGCACTGATCGGCTGCGACATGTCGACAAACTGGGCGACATAGTCATGGTTTCTTGCCGCCATGACATTGGCCTCCGAATAATTGCCGTGTCCGGAGAAAGTCATATAGTAGGT
>CADCOR010000012.1 GCA_902803055.1 uncultured Erysipelotrichaceae bacterium | reverse complement strand
GTCTGCATCCAGGGTGATAAGGGCTATCTCAAATCGGATGATGCCTCAAGCGTGATCGCTTCCTTCAGACATGTTAAAAACGACGGCAGTGAAAAGATCTATGCTTTGAACAGGCATCCGGAATGCGTACATTATCATGAATATGCCGATTTCAAGGAACTGTTCAATAAAAAAGATCTGAAGAGAGCTCAGGAACTTAATGCTTTCACCTTAAAGACCATGAAAGTAAAAGATGAGGCTTTAAAAAGCGGAAAGATCACTTTCAAATAAAAAGGTATCTTGTGATACCTCAGTAGTTGTTTCTGATTTTGACAGACAGGGCGATGATCGAGATGAAGTCAACGATCACGGTCAGTGCTTCTACGATATAGCTCGCGTAGAGATTGATGCCGCTAAGATTCTGCATTTTCGTGTAGATGGGCATCAGGATGCTTAAGACTGTCAGCATGCCGATCAGCAGCAGAAGTCTTGGCTTGGAGAAATTGCGGGCCATCGAGATGAAGATGTTTTCTCTTTTCAGCGGATGCCAGTTTTCGGCTACGGGAAGCTTGTAGAAGAACAGTATTCTGAAAAGTACCTGGTAAGTAATAAACATCACCAGGAAGCAGATCACAGGGATCACATAGTTATTCGGAAACAGTGACAGCATGCCCAGTGCCAGTACCAGACACAGCGGAAGCATGGCTGTAAAGATCGTGTAGGTCTTCACATCGCTGCTGGTCAGGATATAGCCCTTGCGGGTGATGATGTCATAGAAGATTGTTCCTCTTTTGGGATCCTGATAGATATACATACCCGACAGATCGGATGCTTTGATGATTTTTCTTTGCGGCATAATGTGTTTCCTTTACCATATAAATTATACACGTTTTCTTGTGTTATGATTAAAAGGAAAGGTGGTTCAGATTATGATAATTCAGAGTAAAAGAGTCTATATTGCTTCGAGTTTCATTCCGGCTCAGATCGAGATCGAAAATGAAAAGATCAAGGCAATTTATAATTATGGCGAAAAGGAGGTCGATCGTGATTTTGGTGAAGATCGCATCGTACCTGGTTTCTATGATGTCCATACCCATGGCTATCATGGCTATGATACGACGGCCGGCGGCAAGGATGGGTTAAAGGAATGGCTCGCCTATCTGCCAAGTGAGGGCGTATGCGGCATCTGCCCAACAACTTTGACCCAATCACATGACACCCTGAAAAAGGCGGTCAGCGAAGTTGCGGAAGTAAAAAAAGAGAATCCAGCTGGAGCAGAGATTCTGGGTATTCATTTTGAAGGACCTTATCTGGATGTCAAATACAAAGGTGCACAGCCGGAAGAATATATCGTCAAGGGCACAGTGAAAGAATTCAAAGAATATCAGGAAGCCTGTGGCGGTCTGATCAGAATAATCACGCTGGCTCCGGAACATGATGAGAATTTTGAACTGACGAGATACTGTGCTGAAACAGGCGTCTGTGTTTCGATCGGTCACACAGATACGACTTATGAGACGGCGATCATGGCTTTAGCTAATGGTGCAAAAGGTTTTACTCATACCTACAACGGCATGACCTCTTTATCACATCGTGCCAATGGTGCCGTCGGTGCGGCTTTCAGAAGCCATGACACCTATGCGGAATGCATCTGCGATGGCAATCATTCAACATTGGCAGCCTTGAATATCTTCTTCAGGGAGAAAGGCAATTTCGGGGTCATGATCACTGATTCTCTCATGTGCAAGGGCTATGAGGTCGGCTCCGTCTTTGATTTCGGCGGTCAGGACGTTGAGATCTATCCTGACGGTTCAGCCCATATCACGACCGGAAAGAAACAGCTTGCCGGTTCTACCCTGAAAGTCAACGAAGGACTCAGGATCCTGGTCGAAAAGGCCCTGGTCCCATTTGAGATCGCCCTCGATGCCTGCACGATCAACCCGATGCGCTATCTGGGCATGGATGATCACAAAGGCCGTATCAAAGCCGGCTTTGATGCGGATATCGTCGTCCTGAAAGATGATTACTCAGTCGTTGAAACTTATTGCCGAGGAAAGGCACAATTATAGAAGAGGAGGTCCTCTTCTTTTTACTATGAGGAAACTGTTTGCACTGTTAAGTGTGACCATCCTGTTATTGAGCGGCTGCAGAGCAACAGAAAAGCGAAATGAAAGAATGACTATCAAAGATCTGCAGAATAAAGAGCCCCGCTACGAAAAGCTGGACGCTGTCAGATATTATACAGGCGGAGGCATGGATGGCTCGATAGAGGATATCGAGATCTTTGCTGAAGATGGAAGATTATATGGTCAGATCCGTGAACTGGCTTATTACGGTATACCGACGAGAGTTAGAAGATATCTTCTAAAAGATGAAGTCATGAAGGATCTTGAAGAGTATGTGAGGCTCTATAATCTTTCGATCTGGGATGAACTGGAGAAAAGCGAATTGATCGCTTTAGATGCGCCGACGACTTCTTATACTCTCACCTTTAACGATGGCGATGATAAGGCATGGGTGAATATAAGTGACGATCTGATCCTTCCTGAAGGAGCTTATGATATCTTGAAAGGCCTGCTCAAACTGATGAGAGATCACATCAGTAACGGGCAGCTGATCGATGCCTATCAGGGTGATCTTACAGATGATAAGCAGATCCATGTCGCAAGGCAGATCACAAATACGGCCGAAGAGATCGAATTTCTCTTACACGGTCACTGGCATAATGGCCAGTATTACATAGAGATAGATGATGATGAACTTAAGACCGGTTTTGATGATGAGAGCGACAATGGACCATATCATCTGAAGCAGACCGTCAATGAACCCTATAAGGACTATGACTGCGGCTTCTATCGGGTCTATGAAAACAATGACCGGCATCTCTATCTGCTGCTGCAGGACTTCATGCTCATCATTGAAGATGATGAGGGCAGGACGTTCATATTGGATCGATAAAAACAGCACGGCAAAAAATGGCAGAGATATGCAGGTCTTTCTGTCTGTAAAGTCAAAGAAAAAGCTGTTACGCACTGTGAAGCAGTTATGTGTAACAGCTTTATATTTAGTGATCAGCCGATCATGACCTTCTTTTCTTTAAACAGTTCAAACAGGGATTTATACATGGAACGTTCGACGTTGTAGTAATCTTCTTCGCGGCATTCCGTCATGATCGACAGACGCACGCTACCTCTGTCAAAGCCCAGCACGCCATAGTAGTAAGGACCGCCGAGGATCTTGGGATTGGCTGCAGCGAGTTTTGGAAGTTCCTCTTCCAGCATCTTTTCGATCTCCGGCAGGGACTGATCGGCAGAGACCTTGATCTCGATCGGGATCCAGGAATTGTTGCGGGTCAGGTTAATGACGTTTTTGACATCGCGGTTTCCGATGATCTTGACGTTATTGCCCCGGCCAAGGACCTTGGTCGAACGGACACCGATCTCCTGGACCTGACCGCGGTAGCCGCCGATCTCGACCATGTCGCCGATCTGGAACTCTCCTTCCAGGACGATCATCAGACCCGCAAGCACATCAGCCACGAGATCTCTGGAACCGATCGATACCGCCAGTGTCACAAAGCCAACGGAAGCCAGGATGCCTGCCGTATTGAAGCCAAGAAAACCGAAGGCATAATACAGGAAAGCAATGAGGACCACGTACTGGAAAAGGTTGAAGACCAGACGCAGGATCGTTTCACCTTTGGTATCTAACATCAGGCATAGGATCGTCACGATATTTCTGACGATGATCAGGCCGATCAGACAGACAGTCAGCAGGATCACGATAGCAAACAGAGCCAGCAGGTTGAAACCTCTTGTCCAGTCGCCTTGCATGACATAGTTGATCAGATAGTCATCCTGGCCATACGAAACACTTCTGTTGGAAAAGATACTCGACAGGATGTTGCTGATGATGATGAGATTGAAAACGAGTTCGGCTTTCTGTTCCGGAAGCATGCTGTTCCAGAAGCGCGGAACCAGCGAAAAGCGCTTTGATATATCGACCGTTTTTTTCTCCCGGCCATCCGCCAGTATCACCTTGATCATCCGATCGTTGATCGCCGGTTCTCCTACAAGGAAGTTGTTATCAAAGAACTTCTGCGTATAGCCGCGGGAAATGATGAAAATGCCGACCGAATAAACGACAAGGAAACACAGGCTCAGTAAAGCACAGATCTTGAAGCCCTGACGCAAAGAGAAAGTGTCTTTGGACATATAGTAGAAAGTCGTTTGCAGATCAGCGTCGACGAAAGACTGACCATAGTATTTTGTGCCTGCAATATTATAGACATTCATCTGGTCATCGAGCCGATTGTTCAGGTCGATATCAAAGACCGAAGCATCTAAATACTTGTACTCATCGACAGAGCAGAAGACGACATCGCCATAATTGTTATCAAAGCTAATGACGAGATCTTCATTATAAGACATCGAATCGATCCTTTTGGATATCGATTCCGAGGGGTTTATTTCCAGAACGTAAGGATACAAAGACATGACCAGTACGCCATAAGCACCGCTGTTTTTCATCTTCATCCTGACCGCTATAAGCTGTGAGTCCATTCCGGTGAAATCATCATGTGCTGATTGATGGACAATGTGATCTATACCCTTAAGGATCCGCCGGAAATCAGTAGTCGGATCTTTTGAATCGGTGCCCAGTGAAAAATCAATAAAATCGTTGCTGGCTACGATTTCGTTCCCTTTTTCATCATAAAGAATGAGATACTGGGAAAACTCCATAAGTTTATTGATTTGTGCCAGTTTATCGTTAGATGGACGGTTATCATATTCGGCGGAGAATTCAGCGATCTTATCTGCAAAATGGATATACCAGTTTTCGGTGTATCTGGATGAGAAGGACTGTCTGAACATGTCTTCTTCTATATTTGATTTTAGATTGTAGAGCATATTTTTGCCGCGGGTGATGTCTTTTCTCAGCGTCATGGTTCCATAGAACAGCAATGAGATCACAAAAACCATAATAATGATGATAACGGCGGCAATACCATTGACCATCCTGACTCGTGCCGGGTTATATTTCTTTTCCTGATCTTCTGACAGTACATGTTTCCTGACCAGCATCTGGACCGCGTAGTTCCAGACGATCATCGTAATGGTGAAAAGAATGGTAACAGTATAGAAAAGACTGACCCAGTTTGCACCTTCGTTGATCGTTGAGGAAGTATCGGTCAAGGAAAAGACTTCCCAGTTCGTTTCAGGGATGCGCAGGTAATCAAGAATATAATTACTGTTGTCAAAGGTGTAAAGTTTGTTTTTATTGAAAAACTCTTCCGAGAGTTCAAAATCTCCTTTATCTGAGATCAGATCTCTGAGCGCATACGAACAGTATCTGATATTATTTTCATTATCCTTGATGATAAGATAACAGTCGTTGGCATTTTCGATCGAACTCATGACCGAATTGATATCAGCCATGGTAAATCTTAAATCATTAACAGCTTCAGCTGATGACCAGTTGGCATAATACCAGTCTCCGTCGATCCTGCTCACATTGACTAAAACCTGCTCCTTGAGGCCGTTGATGGTGATCTCGTCGGGTATGACTTCGCCTGAATCGATATCTTCGGCAGTGATATGGGGAACCTTGTCTTCTTCATACTCCGGAAAGTCGATCGTCTTGCCGTCATACTTGATTACCATGGCGTCAGAAAACAGTCTGCTGCCAGTATATTCTCCATCAACGATCAGATCTTTCAGCATGAAAGTGGCGATCTGTGTGTTCAGATCGCTGAAGTAAGAGTACTGTTCAGCTGCCTTTTTTTCGTTGTCAGCAATGTTGGCGAGTGTTTGTGCATATTTCTGGACACGGCTATCGTCATCAGTGTTTGTGTTATCTCTGGCTACATAGCCATACAATCCTCCAACAAACACGATCAGAATATACGTGAGAATAAAGACAACTGCTATCGATGTGATTAATTTGAGCCACGGTCGTTTCATATGGTGATCACCTCTTATTAATTATTATATATTTCTTTGTTTGACTGCCGCATCCGATATAATATACGCAGAAACAATGAAAGAAAAGAGGTAAACAAAAATGGAAGAAAAGAAGGTCAAAGACGAAAAACTGGAAAAAGTATCCGGCGGACGCGATACCATTTTTCATGACAATGTACCGATCTGCCCGATCTGTGGTCAGACGAATATCAAAATAGTTTCCAGTAACGTATTCACCGATACTTATAAGTGTCATCACTGCGGCTGCGAGTCGGTCCACAACAAGATGGAAGAACCAGAACCTGTCAAGTATCATCCGAATCTGCAGTGCAGACAGTGCGGCAGCATCGGCACATGGAACTTAGTGAAATCAGAAAACGGCGTCGATACCGTTGAATGCAAGGTCTGCCGTCTGAAAATGACCGCACCAAGTCAAGAGTGATCCAAAAGCAGAATAAGAATGAAAAAGGGCAATTTAAGCGAGTTGCCCTTTTTTGTTATTGTTCTTTTAATGGTTCTATCTCACCGGCTTTGGTCAGGGCCATCCTGGTGAGTGAAGGTCCGACGAGTTCATAGATCAGCACGGAAAGAAGAATGACGTTTCTGATCAATGAGCCATGATCAGCCCCAAGTACCTGAGCACTGTTGACCATGCCCAAGGCGACACCGGCCTGCGGGAACAGCGTGATGCCAAGATATCTGACGATGTTTTCGTGCAGCTTCATGGCTTTGGCAGGGATCGATGAGCCGATATATTTGCCGCAGCAGCGCATGACAATGTATATGGCACCGATCAGTAAAGAGCTCGGCTGTGTGAAGACTTTAAGGTCAAGTTCAGCGCCGCTGAGGACGAAGAACGCGACATATAAAGGTGCGGTCCAGCGATCTGTCTTTTCAAAGAGATCTTCGGCATAAACTGAAGTATTGCAGAAGACCGTGCCCATCATCATCAGTACCAGCAAAGAAGAGAAAGAGATCTTCACCGGACCTAAAACGTAATGCCGGGCTGAAAATGCGATTGCCAGCAGGACGAAAGTGATCGTCATGGCCATGCGGTGGTCGTTGGAGAAGAAGATCTTTTCCAGCTGGGTGAGCAGATAGCCAAGGATCGAACCCAGGACGATCGAACAGATGATCTCTAAAAGCGGATTGACGATGATCGAGATAAAGTCGAGATTGCCGCCGTTAATGGCTTGCGCAATGCCCAGCGAGATCGCAAAGAT
>CADCOR010000011.1 GCA_902803055.1 uncultured Erysipelotrichaceae bacterium | reverse complement strand
TCTATTCCAAATCACCTGTCTTTCAGCCGATCTTAGACAAAGAACTTTCCGAAAAGCAGATCAGAAGAAACTATCTGGCTTTTGTAAAAGGAAAGATGAAGGAAGGGGAAACGATGGTGATCGATAAGCCGATCGGCAACGACCGTCATAATCCCAATAAGCGGATCATCTATAAAAACGGCCAGAAAGCCATTACCAAGCTGCGCTGCCTGGCGTGTCATAAAGCGAAAAACTATTCCGTACTTCTGTGCAGTCTTGATACAGGGCGTACCCATCAGATCAGGGTACATTTAAGTTCCTGCGGCTATCCGATCCTCAATGATGAACTCTATGGAGAAGCAAGTGATCTGTGCATCAGGATGGGTCTGTTTGCACAGAACGTGGAAATGTATCATCCCTTAAAAGAAGAAAACATGACGATCGAGGCCGAGCTGCCCAATGATCTCAATAAACTCTATCTGGAGGCTTTGCGATGAAGACCAACGCGATGCGGATGCTGAATCGAGCCGGTATTGGCTATGAAGTGCTTGAATATGAAATAGCTAAAGAAGATTTTTCAGCCGGTGCGGTTTCTGATCTTCTCGGTCTACAACATGAACAGTGCTACAAGACATTGGCCTTGCTTCATGAACATGATCTTTATATCTGTGTGATCTCTGCGGACGATGAGATCGATCTCAAGAAGGCTTCCAAAGCATTAGGCGTGAAGAATCTGGAGATGGTCCATGTCAAAGATCTGTTAAAAACAGTCGGCTATGAAAGAGGATCTGTCTCGCCAATCGGAGTCAAGAAAAACAAGGGCATCTGTTTTGATGAAGAAGTAAACAGACATGAGGTCATTGAGATAAGTGCCGGTGCCTATGGACTCGGTCTTACAGTAAACAGAGATGAGCTGCTGCGCTATCTTGATGCCAAAGTTGCGGATATCGCCAAGAGGTAGAAATGAAATATGACGCATTGATCGTAGCTTCCGGAAAGGGTACAAGATCCAATCTGGGCTACAACAAAGTCTTCTATGTGATGAAAGACGGCAAGAATGTCCTGATGCATTCACTGTCGCTGTTTTTGGCTGATCCGGATTGTGTTTCGATCATCGTTGTGACCAACGAAGAAAACTTTGCCAGGATCGATGATGATCCAAGAATCATCAAAATCAAAGGCGGCAAGGAACGGAAAGATTCCGTCCGCAACGGTCTCAATGAAGTAAAAAGTGAATATGTGCTGATTCATGATGGCGCGAGACCTTTTCTGCATCCTGAAGCATTAAAGGCCGTCAAGGAAAAACTGAAAGAATGCGATGCCTGCGTATTGGGCAGAATGGCTACCGATACGATCAAGTATGTGGAAGAAGGAAAGATCAGGGAAACGATCGATCGTAAGAAGATCTTTCTGGCCGAGACGCCGCAGGCTTTTAAAAGCCAATTGATCAAAGACTGTTTTGCGAAAGCAGATGATATCAACTTTACCGATGATGCATCACTGGCGGAATCGCTGGGATATGAGGTGTCCATCGTGATCGATGAATATGACAATCAGAAACTCACTAATGAAAAGGACTTTGTGGAACTATGATCCAGGAAGTGATCGTTGTTGAGGGCAAGAACGATACCAGAAGGCTGCAGTCCTTTTTTGAAGTGGATACTTTTGAGACTGACGGTCTGGCTTTAAACAAAGAAAAGATCGAACTGATCAGAAAGCTGAATGAGAAAAGAGGCGTGATCCTGTTTCTTGATCCGGACAGTCCGGGTGAAAAGATCAGACAGCGTCTGAACAGCGAGATCGCAGGTCTGAAGAATGCCTTTGTGATCAGCAAGGAAGCCAGGACTTCCAAGAAAGTCGGGATCGAGCACGCCTCAAAAGAAGTGCTGGAGGAAGCCTTAAACAATCTGATCACCTATGGTGATTGCAAGGACTCGCTTACTAAAGAAGAGTTCTATGAATTAGGATTAGGCGGTGAAGCGGATTCAGCTGTAAAAAGAGCGAAAGTCGCCAAGGCCTTTCATCTTGGGGAATGCAACGGCAAGACGATGTTCAAAAGAATTAATATGCTGGGGATCAGCTATAACGATATAAAAGAGATATTATGATTGCTTCAATAAGCTATGTCAAAGAAGTGATGGGTGAATTGAAGGCCAAGAAGAAATATGGCCAGAATTTTCTTATTGATGCCAATATCGTGGACAATATCGCAAAAAAAGCCTGTGACAAAGAATTGAAGACGATCGAGATCGGTCCGGGCTTGGGTGCTCTGACAGAAAGACTTTTGGTCTATTCTAAAGATGTTGATGCCTATGAGATCGATAAAGACATGTATGAGCGTCTTGTAAAAACGCTGAGTGATGAGCGCCTGCATGTCTATCTTGAGGATTTTCTCAAATGCGATTTAAGCCGCTACAGTGAGAAAGTCAATATCTGCGCCAATCTGCCATACTATGTGACGACGCCGATCTTATTCAAGATCTTTGAATCAGAACTGGATATCAATAAGATCACGGTCATGGTGCAGAAGGAAGTAGCTGACCGCTTGAAAGCCGCACAGGGTACTGAAGACTATGGTGCCTTGAGCATTGAAGTTCAGTATCTCTATGATGTCAAGGCCGAGATGAATGTACCGGCCAGTGTCTTTTATCCGGCTCCGAAAGTTGAAAGCACCGTCGTGTCCTTTACACCTAACAGGGCAAGAGATGCACAGTTTGAGAAAGGTTTTTTTGAACTGGTGAAAAACTGTTTCCGGATGCGCCGCAAGACTTTGCACAACAATCTCAAGGATCTCTATGACGAGGAAACAATCGCAAGGCTCTATGCGGAATGCGGTTTTAAAGATAACGTCAGAGCGCAAGAGCTCGGTCTCACTGATTTTTTAAACATGTACAAAATGTTATATTGAAGATATGAAAGATAAAGCCTATGCCAAAATAAATCTTTCTCTTGATGTCTTCAACATCAGAGAAAATGGTTATCATGATCTGAATTCGATAATGCTGCCGATCCAGTTTTTTGATGAACTGGAGATAAACAAAGCAAGTACTGATTCTTTTGACTGCAACCGTTCCTACATCCGCTTTAATGAACACAATTCAATCGTCAAGATGATCACGATTCTTAAGGAACGTTTTGACATAAATGATCATTATGCGATCCGTCTCAACAAGATCATTCCGACTCAGGCTGGTCTTGGCGGCGGGACTTCTGATGCGGCAGCGACGCTGCGCATCTTTGAAAGGCTTTATGATCTGCGGCTCAGCAAAGAAGAGATCATCGATATCTGTGTAAAAGTCGGTGCTGATGTGCCGTTCAATTATTTCAATGTACCGGCTGTGGTCAAAGGCATCGGCGATGAGATCGAGCCGATCAGTATCAAAAAGAAATACTATGTCCTTTTAGTCAAACCGCGCAGCGGCGTTTCTACCAAAGCAGCCTATGAGATACTGGATATGGAAAAGTGTGATCACCCGGATATCGAGAAACTTAAGAACGCTCTGATCAATGGTGATGATATCAAAGGCCTTTTGGGCAATTCGCTTGAACAGAGTGCTTTGATCCTCAATGATGAGATCAGAGAGGCCAAAAGGAAACTGAGCAGTTACGGTATCGGTGAAGTCCTGATGTCCGGCAGCGGTTCGACCGTCTTCAGTATTGCTGAAGACAGAGCATCTATCCTTTATCTTTATGAACAGATGAAAAAAGAAAAGTACTACGTCAGATTTAGCGAAACTCTAAATCAGAATAGAGTATAATTAAGTTGTTTAAAAGGGGAATTTATGAATAACGCGATCATATTCATTCAGAATGAACAGGAAAAACAGTTATCAAAGGCTCCATATCTTGGCGGGAATCTTATTCTTCATGCGGTAAATGAGATCAGAAAACTTAACACGATCCGCAATATCTATATCGTCGGTACCGATACGGAAGTTCCCGGCTGTATCAGCCGCAGCAGAGTAAAAGACGTTGTTGATCGCATCTGTAAGGAAGAGGGCAAGACTCTGCTGGTTTCGCCATTATTCCCGGATCTCAACGCTGATGACTACAAGAAACTGCTTGCTAAAGAGGGCAAAGCTTCAGTCATCGTGTATGAAAATGAATCATGTGATGCGTTTGCGGTCGATAATGATGCGCTGAATGATTTCCAGAATCTGTCTTTGCAGACCATGGAGATCAAACATAAGAAAATAAAGAAATATACCCTTGAAGATGCGCTGGCTTCCAAAGAGGAAAATCTCGATAATGTAGCTATCTTTGCGCTGTCTTCAAGTATCGATATCGTCAATGAAGTCTGCCATTATCTCAACGTAAAACCGGGCAAAGTTGATGTCAAACACTTTGCGGATGGTGAAACGCTGGTAGAGATCGGCGAATCAGTCCGTGGCAAGCACTGCTATATCATTCAGTCTACCTGCAAGCCGGTCAATGAGACCTTAATGGAAGTGCTGATCTGTATCGATGCACTGCGCCGTTCTTCAGCGGCTGAGATCACCTGCATCATTCCGTATTTCGGCTATGCCCGTCAGGATCGCAAGGCTTCACCTCGACAGCCGATCACGGCCAAGCTGGTCGCTACGATGCTGGAAGAGGCCGGCGCCAACCGTGTCGTCACCTTTGACCTGCATGCTGCGCAGATCCAGGGCTTCTTCCGCTGTCCGGTCGATGATCTGACTGCAGTACCGATGATGGGCCAGTATTTCCGCCGCAAAGGCTTTGATCCTGAAAATATCGTCGTCGTCTCACCTGACCATGGCGGTGTCAAGAGAGCCCGCAATATGGCGGAGATCCTTGGCTGTTCGATCGCGATCATCGATAAGCGCCGTCCGCAGGCCAACGTTGCGGAAGCCTGCAATATCATCGGTGATGTTGCCGACAAGGATGTCATCATCGTTGATGATATCTGTGATACCGGCGGTTCTCTGATCGCAGCTTCAAACATCTTGAGAGAAAAAGGTGCCAAAGACATCTATGTCTGCATCACCCATGGTCTGTTCTCCAACAATGCGGCGATCCGCATTCAGGACTCACCGATCAAGGAAGTTGTTGTGACCAATACGATCATTCCGCCTAAGAATGAAATGGCCAACACTGATAAGATCACGACCCTCTCGATCGGCTGGATGCTTTCAAAACTGGTACTGGCTGTCTCTTGCCATACACCGGTTTCGGAAGTATACGCACTTTACGAGTAATCATGAGCCCTATTCGGGGCTTTTTTCATGTTTTAGAGCAGAATTAATATGACGGGTGGTTTATAATTTGAATTAGATGATCTATATAATGTCTGATATTCATGGTCAGTATAAACGCTACGTGGCCATGCTTGAAAAAATCGAATTGAAAGATGACGATAAACTCTATGTCCTTGGTGATGTGATCGACAGGGGAGCTAAAGGTATCGCCATTTTAAAAGACCTCATGGATAGAGAAAATTGTGAAATGTTTCTGGGCAATCATGAACACATGATGCTTACTTATCTTGATGGTTCAGACAGGGTAAGCTGGTTTTATGCCCAGAACGGGGGCCGTGTTACCTATGAGGATTATCTTTCTTTATCGGAAGAAGAAAAGAACAGGATCGTTGATTATCTGCTGCATGAGACAGCGATCGTAAAGAATCTCGAGATCAATGGCCATCGCTATATCCTTTCTCACACCAGTGCCATCACGGATGGAAAAGACCGCTATACCAGGGACTATGCTGATCTGATGGATGTTCAGGATATCGTCTGGAATACCGGTGAAGATTCCACCAATTTCATTGCCTTCAGGGATGAATGTGAAATACCGACAACGCTGATCTCCGGTCATATGATCTCCAGACGTTTCAGCGGCAATGATGATGTCTACATCGAAAAATACGAAAATGGCTATACCTGGATGGATATCGACTGCGGCTGTGCAATGGGTGAACACTATGGACAGCTATCCTGTCTGAAGATTGATGATAAAACAGGTGAGATCGTCGATACATTTTATGTAAACTGATACAGGATAATACGGGTACTCACACCTTAATATCATCATGTGAATTTCTATAAAGCAATGGAGGACTGATAATGCTGGAACAGCTGAAACAGCAGGTTTTTGAAGCCAATCTGGAACTGCCGAAATACGGTGTGGTCATTTTTACCTGGGGCAATGTTTCAGGCATCGACAGAGAGAAAGGCTTAGTTGTCATTAAACCTTCCGGTGTCGATTATGACAGGATGAAAGCAGACGATATGGTCGTTACGGATCTGGAAGGCAAGATCGTCGAAGGCCATCTCAAACCATCCTCTGACCTGATGACCCATCTCGAGTTCTATAGAAACTTCCCGAACATTGGTGGTGTCGTCCATACGCATTCCATCAATGCCGTAGCTTTTGCCCAGGCAGGCAAGGATATTCCTGCTTTGGGTACAACGCATGGTGATTACTTCTATGGTCCGATCCCGTGTACCCGATATATGACACCGGAAGAGATCAAAGGTGAATATGAACTCAATACCGGTAAAGTCATCGTGGAGACTTTCAAGGAAAGAAAGATCGATCCGGATACCATGCCGGC
>CADCOR010000010.1 GCA_902803055.1 uncultured Erysipelotrichaceae bacterium | reverse complement strand
ATGATGGGCACCAGATGCGGTGATATCGACCCGACTGTCGTTTATTTCATGTCCAAGAAACTGAATTGCACTCCGGATGAAATGGAAACTTATCTGAATAAGAAATCAGGTATGGCTGGTGTATCTGGCGTTTCTTCCGATTCACGTGATGTGGAAAAAGCAATGGATCAGGGCAATGAACGTGCAAAACTGACTTATGATCTGTATGTCAACCGAGTAATCAATGTCGTTGGCGGCTATGTCATGCAATTAGGCCATGTCGATGCTTTGACATTTACCGCCGGTCTTGGCGAACATGCAACTTTAGTCAGAGAAATGATCTGCAAGAAACTTGAAGAAGGTTTAGGTCTCAAGATCGACTATGAACTCAATTCAAAGTGCCATTCTCAAGCAGAGCTTTCTGTAAAAGGTTCTAAAGTTAAAGTTTATGTAGTTCCTACAAATGAAGAGCTTGCAATCGTCAATGATACAGTCAGAATTCTTGGCTTATAAAGATGTACAAAAAACTTTTAGATAAAATAAACGAATATGATCATATAACAATATTCCGGCATATCCATCCTGATGGCGATGCGATGTTTTCAGCATTAGCTCTTTATTATTTCATTAAAGACAATTTTAAAGACAAAAAACTGAAAATGACCGGTTTTGATGATTATGGCGTCATAACGGTCAAACATAAAGTGTCAGATGCATTTATAAAAAAATCACTGGCAATTATCGTTGATACATCAAGCCGAAACCGCGTTGATGATGAGCGCTTTGAATTAGCTCCTTTCAGCATCAAGATCGACCATCATCCGATCGTAGATCAGTTTGCTGATCTTAATTATGTTGATCACAAAACGGCAGCCTGCTGTGAATATCTGGCGGATATCTTCCACTCCAGAACCTTTTCCGGATATAAGATATCTCCAAAGGTCTGCGAATACCTGTATTGCGGTATATTGACAGATACCAATAATTTTTCAACCTCAAGCACAACAGCAAAAACACTCAAAACAGCTGCTATGCTGGCGGAAAAAGGGGATTTGAAGATCTCAGATCTGGTTAATTACCTTAATGATCTGGAAATTGATCTATACCAGAAAGTCTCCAAAATGCGTAATTATCTCAAAATTGATAAAGCTTTCGGTTATATTATTCTGGATGAAAAAGATCTCATGGAGATCGGAATCGATCCATATGAAGCCAAAAACAATATCGAGGAGATCGGACACATCAAAAATCTCAAGATCTGGGCATTCGCCGTTGAAGTTGGAGATAAGAACTATTCTGTCTCTGTCAGATCAAAAAGAGGTTATGTCATCAACGGAATCTGTCAAAAATACGGCGGTGGGGGACATGCCAATGCCTGCGGGGTAAAAGACCTGTCCAAGAGCAAATTAAACGCCCTATTTGATGAATTAATTGAACTGTCAACTAAATAATCAAAAGTGTCAAAAAGCCTTTAAAATAAGGCTTTTTTATTGAATTTGACTATATTAAAAGCTATAATATTAACGGAGGTTGAAATTAAAATATGGAAAAGAAAATCACTAAAAAAGACTTAGCTGAGATGTTAGTTGAAAAATATGGTTACACTAAAAAAGAAGCTAATGAAGTCGTAGCAACAATCTTTGATGAAATTGCTGCAAAATTGAAAAAAGGAATCGACACTGATTTATCCGGATTCGGTAAGTTCACTGTAAAGAAGAGAGCTGCCAGAAAAGGAATCAATCCAGCTACTGGTGACAAGATCACTATTAAAGCTTCAAAAGTTCCTGCATTCAAGCCAGCTAAAGCTTTAAAAGAATTAGTTAAATAATTCAATTGCTTACAGAAAATGAAACGCCTTGGTAAATAATCCAGGGCGTTTTTAATTTGAGAACTATTTATATGATAAATATTTAATTTTGCGAATATTTTACAAAACATCAATATAATATCGATCATATAGTCTATTTCGCATAATGTATGTTATGCGGGTTTTATATATAGATATCAGAAGTGGTTATTAGTGAGGATATCCTCCACTATTGAATTGATATCAGAGTAGGTTTTGTTATTAACAAGACCGCCAACAAAATTATTCAGTTTATAGGTCTCATTATAGTAGTTTCTGACATCACTTTTATAAAGATAGATCTGTTTCTTCAAAGCATAGCACATGCCGATCTCAGCAGCAGTTCCAGAATCGATCTCGATACCGTTGCAGTTTGCTACGACGATACTGCATAGATCGATTGCTTTAAAATCCATATAAAAACAGGCAGCTTTGACTAATGGTGAACTCTTAGTTGTAATAACAACTTCCTGCGGCAGAAAAGTTGAAAAACCGGCTTTCCTGAGAATATCGGAATTTATCTGATTGGTATATCTGTCCCCTTCGTTAAATAATGGCCCTGCCATGTAGATGTTGGCCAGACAGCCATCTGCATATGGTTTCAGATATTTCTGCAGTGAAAGGATATCTTCGGCATCGGAAATCAAATTATAATCTTCTTCCACAAAATTAATGGCATCTGAACCATATTTTTCAATAAATACCGGATAGTATTCCCCTTTTTCACAATATACAGCCAGAGTAGGGTCGTTTTTGCTTAAAAAGAAATTCATTTCAGTTCCCTTTCGTTTATTTATTCTTTTTCTTACTATTTAATCCTTTAGCATCTTTTAATGGATGATGAGCCAGATATTCATTTTTCATTCGGTCCTGATCGACATGAGTATAAATTTCGGTTGTCGAAATATCCGAATGGCCAAGAAGTTCCTGGATTGCTCGCAGATCTGCTCCCCCTTCTAAAAGATGTGTTGCATAGGAGTGACGGAGTTTATGCGGTGTCAGGTGCTTCTTGATGCCTGCTTCGTTGATCCGTTTTCTAAGCACTTCTTCAACATATTCCCGATAGATCTTTTTACCAAAACGATTGATAAAGAAATTATTATTGCTTTTCTTTAGCCACAAAGGTCTTAGGTTATGAAAATATAATTTCATGATGTTTTTGGTCTGCTCAGGAATAGGAACAATTCTTTCCTTGTTTCCTTTGCCTAAAACTTTGACATAGCCTTCATTAAGATCGACCTGATTTATTTTCAGATTGCATACTTCACTTACCCTCATGCCCATGCCATATATAGTTTCAAAGATCGTGTGTTCAAACAGATCCTGATTGTTTTCATCATTGAAAAGTGACATGAGTTTATCGATTTCTTCATGCGTGCCATAAACGGGAAGGCGCTTCTCCCCTTTTGTAACCGGCAGATTGATGGTCGGATCTTTGTAATCGTATTTGAAGTTTAAAAAGTGATGAAGACTTTTGACTGATGTTTTTATCCGATTAACCGATGATTGAGCATATTTTTTATTCAGCTGATCTACAAAAGCATCTATATGGAGATCTTTGACTTTTTTGATATCAGATATCCCCTGCTCATTTAAAAAAGCCAGGTACTTATGCAAATCAGACTGATAAGCTTTAATTGTATTATCAGACATTCCTTTTGAAGAAGAAATGGAGATAATAAAATCTTTGATGGCAGAATCCGTATTCATCTGATGCTTTCCTGAGCACTGTCGTATAGTTCTTTAGCCGCCTGTAAAGCTGCTTCAGAGTTCTCAGATGAAGATATCAAAGCAAGTTCATTGATTATTTCGTCATTATTCAGTTTTCTGATCGATGTAGATGAATAGCCTTTTGAGTCATCTTTGTAAATATAGTAATGACTGTCAGCACAGGCCGCAACTGCAGCCAAATGTGTAATTGTCAGAACCTGTGTGTATTTTGCGATCTGAGCCATTTTCTGGCCTATAGCCAGAGCTGTTTTGCCGGATACACCTGTATCTATTTCATCAAATATCACCAGCGAATTTGCACTTAATGATGTGAAGACAGTCTTTAATGCCAGCATCAGTCTGCTGATTTCACCACCGGAAGCAACATTCCTTAATGGCTTGAGATCTTCACCTTTGTTTAATGAAATATAGAACTCAACATCATCAATACCATTGCTGTTAAGATCGCATTCATTGATATTAACATTGAATCTGACGTTTTCCAGCATCAGATCATGGCAATGAGAAATAACAGCTTCTTGAAGTGATATGGCTTTTTCAGCACGGACATCATGCAGCTGCTTTGCTGCTTCATATGCTTTATCACGCAAAGCATCGACAGCCTTTTTCTTTTCATTCAAGACAAAATCCTTATCTTCAAAGAAAGCAATTTTATCTTTTAACTCATTCAGTTTTTCAATTAAACCAGCAGTATCTCTGCCATGTTTTCTTTTCAGTTTGGAATAGGTATACAGTCTTTCTTCAATATATTCAATATTAATTTCTTCTGTATCAAACTCCGAAAGTATATTTTTCAGTCTGCTTATCTCATCTTGAAGATTGTAGTGAATTTCTTCAATCTTTTCCTTAATATCCGCAATATCGCCATCATCTACATTCAATGAATGATCTATAACCGAAAGCAGTTCATCAACGCCGTTATCACCTTCATAGGTTTCGATCGCCCCTGATAAGGCATTAAGATATTTTTCAGAATCCTTATATCTTTTTTCCTTAAGTTCAAGTTCATCTTCTTCTTCAAGATCAAGATGAGCTTCTTCAAGTTCCTTTAGATCAAAACGGTAATATTCAAGCTCTGATTCATTATACGTATTATTTAAAAGCTCATTGTATTCTTTAAGAACTTCATCATATTGTCTGTAGGCATTTCTGTAATTGCCAAGCAGTTCAGAATTATGCGCATATCTGTCTAAAAGCAGAAGATGATTTTTCTTGTTGAGCAGATATTGTGAATCCTTCTGAGAATGAATATCGATATGTTCGCCAAAAAGTGAACTGAGAAAACCCAGAGTGACATTAGCCTGATTGGCTTTAATCGTATTGCGATTATCCTTGCTGATAACGCGACGGATGATCAGGTCATCATCGTATTCGATAGCTGCCTCATCAAGGATATCTTTCATATAATCATCGACAGAAAAGACTCCTTCAATGATCGCTTTATCACATCCGCCTCTGATAAGCGCTGGATCTGCCTTCCCTTTCATCAGATTAGATAAAGCTCCGACAATGATGGACTTGCCAGCACCGGTTTCTCCTGTAAATACATTAAAACCATTATCGAAATCGATATTCAGTTCATCAATAATCGCGTAGTTTTTAATATAAAGACTTTTTAACATTTTTTATTTTATTGCTGTATCGCAGCAAATAATTTATCAACTCCATCATCATCCATAAAGATCAGTCTGTCGGTAAAACTGTTCGCATTGAAATATTTTAACAGCAGAATTTCAGATTTATGTCCATAGACATAGATTTTTTTATTGCTTTGGATCAGTTTATCAGCCATGAGCTTATCGATCGGATTGATACATAGTGTATTGATCAGATCATAAGGAAGATGGTTGGCTTCAATAATCTCTTTAATCTGTTTGAGCTGTTCTCCACTGCCAAGTATCACTGCATCCTTCATATCATTATTGACAGAAATTTGCCATTTTCCTAGCTCAAGTGTCTTAAAATTGGTATTTTTTTCATTTTTCAGCAGTTTATCCTGGCAAATAATCACGGTTGGCTCATCAGCAGACTGTGCTGAATAGGCAACATCGCGCAGCTGAACAGTGTCTTCAGGATCTACGACATAGATGCCATTAAGCATGTTGAGAAGATCATAATTGAGATTGCCATCATCAAGAAGACCGATGATAAGCGGTTTGTGCAGCTTGCCGATCTGATTTCTCAGCATTTTATAGGCATTCGGCAGTTCAAAAGCCTTAAAGACAAGGAATGGAATCTTGCCGTTTAAAGCCATGCCAGAAGCAAAACTCAAGGAATTCTCAGCACTAGATGATGTATCAAAGCTGCGCTGCGGATATTTCGCAAAGACATTCGCGACGCCATAATCATTGATATTGCGGGTCGTAACACAGACAAGATCACGATTTTCTGCCATCAGCTCTTCGATCAGTGAACCTAAGATATTGCGTCCGTAACGCATTTCATTATTTTCGCCAACCAGAAGAGCTCCAGTTTCTTTATTGAAACTTGAGACTTTGTTCCAGATATCATTTGTACATGCTTCGGCATATTTGAAGCCTTTGCCTTTTGTGGTCAGACAATGAATGACGCATGGATAGTCCTTATCTTTAGCGATCTCAAAAGCTCTTTCAAGTTCATTGAGATCATGGCCATTGATCGGACCGATGTAATCGATATTGAATTCTGAAAAGACGCCTTCATCGATCATGGTCTTTTTCAGATTGGTTTTAAGATTGTGAATATTTTCAATGATCTTATCGCCATTCTTTGAAGGTCTGATCATATCTTTAACATTATCTTTCAGATTGTTGTATGAACGAGTCTTGCGTACAGAAGCAATCAGACGGTCGATCATGCCGATGCCTCTGTCAATCGTCGTATCATCATTAAAGACGATGATCAGTTTACGGCCGGATGAAGAAATCAGGTTGAGTGTTTCAATGTTTCGGCCGGATAAAAGATCGGTTGAATTGACGACGGCAACAACATGATAATCCTTGTGTTCTAAGTCTCTGGCTGTCGCAACTCCTAAGGCGTTTGCCAAAGAATAGGCACCGTTGGAATTCATCTGCAGTTCATTTATTCTGCCATTCAGGATCTTTTCAGTATAATTGATATCATTGCCATCAAAAATAAGAAAATCTTCTGTATTGAAACATTTATTCATCATGACACTTATTTCCACCGATGAAAGATTGCCGGAAAGATAACCGCCATTAGCCGACGTGAAATCAATTATATAGTTGCGGATATCCTCACAGACATTCCTTAATTCTTCATCAGTCAGATTTTTGAGGAATAGCGGATTCTTTATTGCTTCTAAATCCATATTAACGCTCCTTCAGTTTCAATAATAATTCTTTAAGATAGCTGGTATCAAAATCTGCAGCTTCAAGATACTTGTCGAGTTCATCAAACTCATCATCAATGATTTTCTTAAGTTCTTCTACAGTATAGATCGAAAGAGCACTGCCCTTATCGTTTTTCGCATCGGAAAGATTCTTGCCCATTTCTGCTTCTGTCTTGATGATATCGAACAGATCATCCTGATTCTGGAAGATCTGGCCGATCATTGATCCAAGTTTAGTGAAATAATCTTCTCGATCAAGTTTGGCAATATGCATCGGGAACAGACAGGAAATCTTGAAAAGACCGCCGGTTTTATTGTCCTGGATCTCAAAAAGCTTTTCGACATCAACAGTGGACGAATCATTAGTTACATCAAGCAGCTGACCATAGATCATGCCGTCAAGGCCAACATATCTGCTTAAGGAAGCCATCAGTTTAACTTTGACAGAATCATCATATGTTTTTGACTCCGATATGACTCTATAGGCATCATTGAGCATCTCATCCCCTGCCAGTAATGCGATATCTTCTCTGAAAGCTTTATGAAGCGAAGGCTTTCCACGGCGCATATCGTCGTTATCCATACACGGCAGATCGTCATGGATAAGTGAAAAAGTCTGAATGAGTTCTAAAGCCAAAGCTGCATCATAGCCTTTTTCTTCAGGAATATTCATGCCTTTTAGAATCGCAAAAATGATACGTGGTCTGAAACGCTTTCCGCCATCCATGGCATAACGTTCAGCTTCACTGATCTGGCATGATCGCAAGGATGCGAAATAATCACTGATATGCTTCTCAAAATTATTCATTTTCCTGACCCAGTTTCTCTATTTTATCTTCAAAGACAAGCAGCTGTTTCTTTAATTCTTTGGAAAGCTTAAGACCATCTTCATATAGTTTGATTGAAGCATCGAGATCGACATCTCCGCTTTCGAGTTTTTCAACGATATCCTGCAGCTTTTTCATCTGCTGTTCAAATGTGAGTTCTTTAGCCATTATTTCACCTCTTGAGCATTTATCTCGCCATCCGCAAAACGCATATTAAATATACCGTTCTGCAGCTGTTTTCTGTTTTTCACAACTTTATCATTCTGTCTGACTATTACATAACCGCGATTTAAGACGTTTTCAACGTTATAAGCTTTCAGCAGAGTTGCAAGCCGATCAAGTTTATTAGCAGAGTCAGAAAGCCTGAAATCAAGCTTTACGCGCAAATCATAGAGATTGTGATTGATATCGTTTCTGTTTAATTCAATTCTGTGAAGCAGTTCACTTCTTATCTTATTTAATGTGTTATCGATATCATTTGACAGCTGTCTGAAATGATTGCCATAGGAAATGAGTTTCTGGGATAGAAAATCCAGCATCATCGATCTGTCATTCATTTTCCGCTTCATTATCTCATCAAGCCTGCCTTTACAGGCTTCGACTTCAAGAATGACATCATCAATATCGGGAGTCAGCAGTTCAACACAAGCCGTTGGTGTTGGAGCTCTCAGATCTGCTACAAAATCCGTAAGCGTAAAATCCTGTTCATGACCTACACCGGATATGATGAAGGTTTTAAGCTCATAGATCGTATTTACAAGCTCTTCATCATTAAAGCAGAACAGATCTTCAAATGAACCACCGCCTCTGGCTAAAATGATCGCATCATAGTCAAGTTCATCAACGATTTTTAATTGCCTGATAATACTCGAAGGAGCAGTTTCTCCCTGAACCAGGACTGGATAATAGTCAGTCTTGCATAATGGCCAGCGGCGCCTGAAACAGGTGATGATATCAGACATCGCTGCCGATTTATCACCGACAAGAATCGCTATTTTAGCCGGATAGATAAATGGTATCTCTTTTTTGTGTTCCTGAGCAAACTTGCCTTCTGCAGCAAGCTTTTTCTTCAAAGCTTCATAGCGGGCATAGAGATCGCCTAGGCCTTCCGGAGTCATCTTCTGTACATACAGCTGCAGCTGTCCGCTGGCTTCAAAGATCGAGGTATTTGCATAAACTACGACCTTATCGCCATTTTTTGGTTCAAAGCGTAAAGAAACAGCAGCCGACTTAAACATCACACAGCTGATTGCCGCTTTTTCATCTTTTAATGTGAAATACAGATGCCCGGAAAAATGTCGATGAAAATTGGAGATTTCACCCTGCACATATAGCTTCTGAAGATTATCGTCAGTGTCAAGTTTATTCTTTAGATATCTTAACAGTGCGCTTACGCTGATCTGTTGCATATATTGTCAAGAACTCCGTTGATGAATTTATACGATTCATCATCACAATATTCTTTAGCCAGAATGACAGCTTCATCAATAACGACAGCTTCATCGTTCAGTTTCTGTTTCAGTTCCGAAACTGTCTCAAGCAGAATAGCCTGTTCGACAAGATTGAGTCTTTCAAATGTCCATTTCTTGAGATACTGGGAAATTTCAGCTATATAGTTATCCTTATTGATTAAAATATCATCTCTGATCAGTCTGACATAATCATTTATCTCATCTTCCTCAAAATTATTGGCAAAACAGTCATAAAGACTTTTGTGTAACAGAAGATGCTGATAAAGAGAAAAAACTATCTTTTCGCGATATTCATGGCGATTCAACATAACATTATTATATAACAATTAAAAATATAAAACCTCATTAATCAGGAGGTATAATTTTAGAGTGGAAAACAAAAATTATCTGAAGAATTTCTTCCTGCATCTGCATACAGTCAACACACATCGCTTTCTGGTGATGATGATGTGTTTCAGATGCGGAATGATCAGACAGGGACTGCTTCATGATCTGTCAAAATACTCACCGATCGAATTCATTCCTTCGGTAAGATACTTTCAAGGCAACCGTTCACCGATCTCCTATGAAAAAGATCTTTTCGGCTATTCACCTTGTTGGCTGCATCACAAAGGCCGCAATAAACATCATTGGGAATACTGGGTCGATCGTACTGCAAGCGGTATAGAAATCATAAGTCTGAAGATGCCCTATCGCTATATGCTGGAATCGGTCATCGACCGCATTTCCGCCTCGAAAGTTTATGGCAAAAAGAATTACACACAAAGTTCACCATATGATTTCTTTGTGAAATCCAAAGAATACAGCGTTATCAATGAAACAACCAGAAAACAGATAGAAGAAAACCTGTACTATCTTAAGCAGCATGGTGAAAAGCAGGCATTAAGACATTACAGGCAATTATATAAAGAACATAAGAACGATCGCTGATCAGTTCTTTTCAATATTGACTTTAAGAGAATAAGGAAGCTGGATGAGTTCTACACCGGCTTCTTTTAACATTTTCTTGGAAGCAATATTGCCCTCTGTGCCATCGTATTTATCGGATTCATAAACAACTTTTCTGATGCCGGACTGAATGATCGCTTTGGCACATTCGTTGCAGGGAAATAAAGATACATAGATCGTGCAATTGGACACAGGACGGGGAGAATTGAGAATTGCGTTTAATTCCGCATGAACGACATAAGCATATTTGGTATCAAGAAACTCCCCTTCTCTTTGCCATGGGAAATCTGAATCCTTGCAGCCTCTAGGCATCCCATTATAGCCGATAGAAACAACTTTATTATCCGAATCAACAATACAGGCTCCAACCTGTGTATTCGGATCCTTCGAACGCAATGCCGAAAGATGTGAAAGACCCATAAAATACTCATCCCAAGTTATTACCATAATTTAACCCCCATAAGTACTGTAGACTTCAAGCAGTCTTTTCGCCAGATTATCACCATAGGAAGTGAAACCAAAATCCTTGATGATCTTTACAGTTTCCATATCCGTCCCTCCATAGAAAGGAGAAATATTTTTGATTGTAATATATCTGATAAATAAACCGATCAATAATATCGCGACCAGAACGTATCGGTCTGTCTGTTTTTTGTCTGAATGATAGAAATACAGCATCGCAAAGCCGGCAACCATGCCGCCTATATGCGCTTTCCAGGCTGTAAAGGACAGAAAATTGACAAAAAGATTAATGATGATCAGTGGAAGGATCGATTTGACATCGATAACCTTGCGGCTTAAAAGATCAAAAATGAGATATACCAGCAGACCATATAAGCCACCGGAAATACCTACCGAGATCGTATTCTCCGAAAGGATGCCTTGAGTCAAGGAACCGCACAGGATAGAAACGATCAAAGTCGAAATAAAAACTTTTCTGCCATAAAGACCTTCGATGAAATTCCCCAGATAGAACAGTGAATACATGTTGGTCAACAGATGTATGATGCTGCCATGCAGGAAAGCAGTCGTAAATAAGCGATAAAACTGCTTAAGGCCAAGGGTAAAAGTCATATAGTCAGCGCCAAGGAAGGTCAGTACCGCCGTATCTGAATACTTGCGCTCTAAAAGGAAAGTGATCAGATACATGACGATACAGATCGTCATCAGGATATATGTTAAATAAGGTATTTTTGTCTTGCTGTTATTTTTGCCGGTCTTTTTCAGAATCATCTCATTGATCCTGACAGACATCTCATGAATATCGCCAGCCGGATCTTCACTCTCATGAATGACATTATAAATTTCCGGATATACTCCCGATACATCAACGCCTTCCGCATATTTTTCTTCGATATTAAGATAAGGGTATGGCTCATGTTTTTCCAGATATTTCAAAGTGCTGATATGAATATCAAGAAAAGAAAGATTCGAAGCAGATGCAAATTGGGAAAGATATTCTTTAACCCTTTCTTCATCTTTTTCAAATTCAAGAACACTGTTAGTCGTAATTCTGATCAGCTGATAATTAGGATCATCACTATTTAAAAGCCACATTTCGGATGTGATGAAATTACTGTATTTTTTAATTAAGCGCTGCTGAAAACCGTACTTCAATATAAGTATTTCAGCCAGCTGATAGATTTTGCATAAACCGTTAATATCCATATTTACCACCTTTGGATTTAATATATTCAATCATATAATCAGGCATTGCTGTAGTAAACTCTACTCTTTCCCTGCTTCTAGGATGAATAAAGGAAAGATAATAAGCGTGCAGATACTGACCTGATTCATCAAGTACTTTTTTGGCATAGCGTGAATCATTGACAACAGCATGATTGATGTATTGCATGTGAACTCTGATCTGATGCGTACGGCCGGTCTTGAGTTCAACATCCAGTAAAGTCGAATCGGCGTATCTTTCCAATACTCTGAATAGAGTTACTGCTTCTTTAGAGTTTTTAGTTGTAACACACATCTGCTGTCTGTTCTTTTCACTTCTGCCGATCGGAGCGTTGATTTCACCTTCGTTATTTTCAATAACGCCATTTACGATCGCATAGTATTTTCTGAAACAGGTCTTGTCTTTGAGCTGAGCAGATAAAAAATTATGTGCTTCATTGTTTTTGGCACAGACAAGCAAACCGGAAGTATCTTTATCGATGCGATGAACGATCCCGGGTCTGTAAAAACCGTTGACATCGGAAAGTTCCTTGCAATGAAACAGCAAAGCATTGACAATCGTGCCATCAGGATTGCCGACAGCCGGATGGACGACGATCCCTTTTGGCTTATTGATGACGATCACATCAGGATCCTCATAGACAATATCTAAAGGAATATCCTGCGGTTTCAAATCGGTAAGCGTCTTTTCTTCATAGGAAAACTCAATAACATCATTGAGTTCCGTCTTGATCTTTTTATTTGGAATCTCGCCATTTAATAAAACCTCACCGTTCTCGATGAGTTTCTGAATTGCTGTTCTGGACAGCGGTGTGTTTTCAGCCAGATAGGAATCTAATCTGATTCCGGTATTGTCTTCATCAACCAGCAGTTTTATTTTTGGCACGTCTGTTCTCCGTAAAAGCCTGAATGATCAGAATGAAACATCCGATCGTAATAAAAGAATCCGCAATATTAAAAACCGGATAATCATAACCGAAAATGATGAAATCCAGAAAATCAACTACATAACCATTGACAGCCCGATCGATCAGATTGCCTAATGCTCCTGATAAGATCAGCAGATATGAGACAAGTGAGACAAAATCGTTTTTCTTCGTTCTGTAGATCAGTACAGCCAAAGCAATAACTGCAACAGTAGAAATTGCGATCAGAAAAAGTCTGGCATTCTGTAAAATAGAAAACCCGGCACCAAAGTTCTTCACATATGTGAGATTGAAAAAACCTTTGATGACAGGAATCTTATCATTAAGTGTGATATTGGCAACGACAGCTTTTTTGCTCAACTGGTCAGCCAGAACTAATAAAGCAACGATAAGAAGATAAACAGCGTAAGTAATCATAATTTAATAAACACGATCGCTCGTGTTCATCTTTCCTCCTTATAGGCTTTAAGAGCTCGCGCTATCTGGTCAGGACAGCTGGTGTTCTTTGATCCGCAGTTGATTCCATCAAAAGCAGATATTACCTGATCAAGCGGCATTCCTTTGATGATACTGGAGATACCTTTGAGGTTGCCATTGCAGCCTCCTGTAACCTGCAGCGACTTGATCCTGTCGTCTTCTATTTCGAAAGTAAAATTGGTGGAGCATACTCCTTTTGGTCGATATTCGTATTTCATAAGTTCACCTTCTTAAATATTTTAGCTTATATTATCGGCATTTACTAGTTTAATGAATTAAGATTTGCTAAAATGAGCTGGGGGTTTCAGATATGAATAAAATTAGAACAAGATTTGCACCTAGCCCGACTGGTTATATGCACATTGGTAACCTGAGAACAGCCTTATATGCCTATCTGATCGCAAAAAAAGACGATGGAGACTTTATCCTGCGCGTTGAAGATACCGATCAGGGCCGACTGGTTGAAGGTGCTGTTGATATCATTTTCAATACTTTAAAACAGTGCGATCTCAAACACGATGAAGGACCGGATGTCGGCGGAAACTATGGACCATATGTCCAATCCGAACGCATGAAGGCCGGGATCTATCATAAATATGCCCACAAACTGGTAGAAATGGGCAAAGCTCATTACTGTTTCTGCAAGGAAGAAGATATTCAGAAACAGCGTGAACAGCAAGGCGATTCCTTCTATTTTGTCGATCCATGCAAAAAACTGACAAAAGAAGAAATCGAAGCCAAACTCAGCAGCAATGAAGCATATGTAATCAGACTTAATGTCGAACCTGAAGGCACAACTTCATTTACAGATGAAGTGTATGGAACTATTACTGTAGATAACAGTACACTTGATGAGATGGTTCTATTGAAATCTGATGGCTTCCCTACCTACAATTTTGCCAATGTCATCGATGATCATCTGATGGAGATCACGGATGTCGTAAGAGGAAATGAATATCTTTCTTCAACACCTAAATACAATCTGATCTATGAAGCTTTCGGCTGGGATATACCGCGCTATATCCATTGCCCGCCAGTCATGAAGGACGAGCACCAGAAATTGTCAAAGCGCAATGGCGATGCTTCCTTCCAGGATCTGCTGGCCAAAGGCTATCTGCCGGAAGCGATCCTGAACTACATCGCATTGCTGGGCTGGGCACCGGAAGAAGAAAGAGAGATCTATTCTTTGAAAGAACTCTGCCAAGCCTTTAATGTAAAACGTATTGGTACGACCGGAGCGATATTTGATATCGAAAAACTTACCTGGATGAATGGTGTCTATCTGCGGAATATGGATATGGATAAATATTATGAGCTGGTTAAGCCATATATTCAGGAAGTCATCGGAACCGGCTTTGATTATAAGCTTGTTGCCAATGCGATCCATGATCGCGTAAATATCCTCTCAGAAATAAAAGATATGATCGGCTTCTTCAATAAGACGGATGATTATACAGCAGATATTTATACAAATAAGAAAGCCAAAACAGATCCTGAACTGGCAAAAACGATCTTGCCGATAGTCTTAGATACTTTAAGCAAAACAGAGACCTTCAGCAATGAAAACATCTTTAATGCTCTCTCAGAAAAAGCTAAAGAATGCGGATATAAGAACATTACAATGATGTATCCGCTGCAGGTCGCCTTATCAGGACGCTCTGTTGCCCCAGGCGGCGCGACTGCCATTGCTGAGATCCTTGGCAAAGAAGAAACATTAAAACGCATCAATGAAGCGATCAGCAGGCTCTAAAGCCTGCTTTTTATTTAATACCTGCTGGATAAACTGATATAATTTAAACATGGATACAATTAGAATAATCGAAGTGAAACAGTCTGTTTTTGCTTCAAACGACAAAAGAGCGGCAGAGCTCAGAAACGAATTAAAAGAAAAGAAAACTTTTTTGCTTAACGTCATGTCATCACCAGGATCAGGCAAGACAACGACCCTT
>CADCOR010000009.1 GCA_902803055.1 uncultured Erysipelotrichaceae bacterium | reverse complement strand
TTTGAAGAAAAGAGGTGGATCTGTTTTTGCCAGAATCAGCATATTTTCATCATCAAGAGTAATGTAATTGAAATCAGAAAAAACATTCCGAATAACTGTTGTCTTACCCGTCTGTCTGGCGCCGGTCACCAACACGACTTTCGTCTGATTGATCGCTTTTACTAAGACACTTTCTATTGATCTATGAAGATACATGATCGGTCTCCTTTCGTCCAAAATGGATTATAACTCCATTATGGCCGATCTCTATCACAAAATCATCGTCCATCTCTGAACTGTGATCATTAATAATTCATGTCGTAATAAATACATCAAGTTTTTCTCTAATGCTTGTAATGTTCAATATATTTCGATTAAGCAATTTATGTCTTATGACTCAGCAGCTATGGTAACAGTTTGTTAGCTTTGACAGACAAAATAATTATTCCTTAACTTTTTCTTAATTCATCAAAAGCTCTTTTTAGAGTATTTTTTGTTTTATATTCAGAAAGATTGGTAGAATTAATAAGTATACAGATAAACAGAAATATGGAGAAATTCAAAGAGAACAGAACGAGGATCATAATCATAGCCATTGTAGCCATACTGGTGATAGCCTTGTACAGACACGAACAGAATTACCGCAGGCCGGTAAATGTTGTCGATCAGCAGGTACAAGGAGATAACTTTATCGTCACCCTGGATGGACCGGGCAGCTGTTATCTGGGTCAGGAAATAAACAGGGATCCTGCTCTTTGGGCTAAAAGCGACGAAAACAACGTCTGCACCTTGCCATTAAAGGAGTATAAAACAAACCTCTATATCAGAAACGCTGAAGGATTTGAATGCGGCGTTATCGAAGGGCTTGAATTATCATATATTGAAAGTATCAGAATCACTTCAGGTGATGTTTATCTGGCCATCAATGGCAATGAAAAACTCAGCTATGAAACCGAATATAAAGGCACAGTTAATGAAGAGGTTCTTCTGAAAAGTGAAGACGAAAACATCGCGACAATTGACGAAAACAATGTCATCCACGGCGTAGGTGCTGGTGAAACCAAAATCACTGCCTCTTTCGGTGAAAAGAGCGATTCAATAAATGTGCTGGTTACAGATCTTATCGTCAAAGCTCCAAGAGAGTTTGATGTATACAAACCATATCTGGGCTGCGGATACTACAGCAAGGAAGAAAATGACCTTCTTGATGAGATCCTGGCTTCAAGGATCGAAAAAGCCGGCTTGCATACCAGAGCTGGTGTTGTTGAAGCGGCAAGATTCCTGGCACTTGAATTCCCGTATCGTATAAACTATTTCATTGAAAACGGAAGAATAGCTTCTTATGTAAATAGATATGCGGATGGCGAAGGAAGATATTACCATGTCGGTCTGTATCTTGATCCTTCCCGTTTTGATAATCTTGATCAGGATATGATCTATGGCGGACCAGGATGCTGGGGCTGTGCAATTAATGAATTCTCCAAAAACAGGATGTCCAGAAACGGTTTAGACTGCAGCGGCTTTGTAGCATGGGCTATCCTTAACGGCGGTTTTGACTGCCGTGATCTGGGTGCAGGCATAGCTCAGGACTGGCCTGATCTTACCGATCTGGGTGAAAAGAAGATACTGTCTGAAGAACTGAAGGAAGACAGATTAAGAGTCGGTGATCTTCTCTCCGGTCCTTATGGCGGAACTGTCTATGAAGGCGGACATATCGCGATCGTTGCCGGCAGTGATAAAAACGGATATATCTATGTCGCAGAAGAACTGGGATATGCGGATGCCTGGGGTTATTTCATCGAAAAATATGATCATTCCTCTTTGCTGCGGCATTTCTTCTATCGTGTCGATATGGAAGAATACTACGGCGGCGCTGATGGCAATCTGACTGATTTCTGGATCGAAGAAGAATAATAATACGACTTTCGTGATTAAATCAGGTTTAAGCCTGTTTTGGTATTTCTCTCTTGCTTAGAATTTTCCCTGAAAATATTTCTTAAAAATGTTCTATTTTTTTGATAACTAATAAGCTGTATAAATTAGCAGCTCACAAACTTGAAAGATCTCAATCTCAAATCATCCATTATTTTACTGGGAAATCGTTACTTATTTTTTAAATTTAAAAAACCCACAAGCCGGTGGTTCTTTTGTTTCGCACACTTTGTGTGCTCAACTGTCCACTAGGACGAAAAGAACAGTTCCTATTGAGAAACTGCTCATTA
This sequence comes from uncultured Erysipelotrichaceae bacterium, assembly GCA_902803055.1. Classification (GTDB taxonomy): domain Bacteria; phylum Bacillota_I; class Bacilli_A; order Erysipelotrichales; family Erysipelotrichaceae; genus Colivicinus. The sequence goes on along the minus strand of CADCOR010000009.1, from coordinate 4,988 downwards.
CGTATAACAAATTACCTGTCTTTTTCTCTCAGCAGCAAAGCCGCATTGACTACCACGAACACCGAACCGAAGTTATGCCACAGTGCTCCGGTTACAGGGGTCAGAACACCAAAGGCTGAAAGAAGCACAGCGGAAAGATTGATGATCAGTGAAGTAGCGATGTTCGTCTTCACTTTCATCATTACCTTGCGCACCAGTGCAAACAGATATGAATTAATAACTTTATATACCTGTGATCAGTGATCACAGGTATTTATGTCATGTTATTATATTTTGGTTAGTTTATATATAAAATAATAGTTAAAGGAAGGCCAGCCTTATGAAGAAGATATTTACAAGTACAATCATTTCAATCATCATGATCGTATCCCTGTTTGCACCACAAACAGCCGTCTCTTTAAGTGCCGATGCTATTGACGAGGAAAGTGTCAGAAGAAGCATGTCGACAGTTGTTACGTCAATTAATGAACTCGGTGATGTTGTTAGTATGACGGACGATCAGAAAACCATGATGACGAATATGTTTACTGATTTCGCAGAAGATTTCAAAAACATCGGTGGTACTATCAGCGGTATAGTTGCTCCGATCAACGGTACTATAACTTTTCTGCGACTGATTGGATTGATGAAAGATCCGACAACGACGGCCTTGTTCAATATTCAGACCCAGTTGGCAGATATTTCCAGTCAATTGACCACTATGAACAACAAACTGGATGCCCTCACTAAGACAATGATCGATATGAAGGCAACGGAAGAATTCCATTTCCGAGCCACTACTGCTCAGACGCATAGGCAGAACTGGGCCACTTTCCGTAGCACATATATGGAACAGGGTCTGGACAATCTGATGCTGAATTATAATGCGCAGATGGCCAATGCCTGGAAAGACTGGTTTACTACTGAAGCTAATTCAAAATCTAATTTAAACAGCATCCTGATCTGGTATCACAATACCGGTTCAGGAGAAACAGTGAATTATGAATTACAGAATACCCTGAAGAATGATTTTGATGCTGAACATGATAGTCCAGCTGAGGGTAAAGATAACTATATCCTTTATGCGGATGAATTCGATAAGGCGAATGATCGTCTGATTGCCTTGAACGGAGACTTTTTTGCAGGAGCCAAATCCATCGAGTATAACATCAATACCTATCGAGAGAACCTGAAGTCCTATGTCATCAGTAAGATTAATGAGGATCTTGGCGAAGAAGGTTTTACCAACATCAAGGCCTGGAACATAAAGAAAGAGATGCTTAATGAGGAAATGCTCAACGAGATAGCCGATCAGGCTGTTGATGTGATAACTTTCAAATTAAGTGATAATTATATCAACTCATCTGCTGACTTCTCTAACAATGTTTTAAATCAGTATAAACTGTATTGTGAACACCTGTTGGCCAATACAGAAGGAGTCGATGCTTTACTGCAGACGATGTACCTTACTCACGCTTTTGAATTCGAGATAAAGAAAGACCTTAAGGATCTGATCAATCTGATGAGTCTGCAGACCGGTACTTACAGTGCTTTTGTAGCTAATATCATCAGTATGTCGAATTATATACAAGACAAGGATAAAGGCGATTTTACAACCAGAATGTGTAATACACTGGATGGTTTAGCTAATCTGAAGAAAAAAGCTACGACTGGTGAGGACCGTTATTCTTACATCACCAATTCAGTCATCGATTATGGAAACCTGTCTCTTTCAAGTGAAGTATCCGTTGACTGGAAAGAAATAATAACTACCGCTTATGTAGCTAGCCATGGCGGAACGATCAATGTCAAACTTACCGACAGCAGCAACAATTCTCAGAGTACTTCCATGCTGGTAGGTGATGCTCCGGCTTTACTCTTGTCATATATGGTCAGAAGTAATGGTGGAACTTTCAATCATGAATACATGAATAATAAACTTACAGTCAATAAACAGAGAGACTGTTTCAACCTGGTTACTTCTTATAATGGCGATGAAGAAATGACTCAGGATACCAATGCGAGACTAGCAACAAATAAAGTCATCGGATCATATTTTGAGGGTGATCCTGACGTCTATCTTGCTTCCTTGCCTTCAAAAGCTGAATTCGGCTATGTGAATATTCACAGAAGAGGAGTTGGTACTATTTTCGATGGCACATCTTCATCTGTATCAGTCTACAAGCCACTTATAGCAGTAGCGGCTTATGGTGAAAGTCATACGTTATGGTCCACCGATGAAGCGGCTCTGATGTTTGGTCCAAAAGATACAGGAGTGATGTCCACTGCTGTTAAAACAGAAACTACCTATGAGGATACTTTTGCGCATTACTATACAAAAACCCTCTATGGATCGGTTGATTATAATGCGCTGATTTCAATACCGCTTAAAAACAATGAGGCTTTAACCGATACAGATAGTCCGCTCTATCGTTACAATAATGATACTGTTGATAAAATTGCCCAGAAGGATGAAAATCATATCCACGAATGGAATGAAGGAACGATAATCAAAGATGCAACCGATAACGAATTAGGTATTATCAGATATACCTGTCTTAATGAAAAATGCAATGATTATTCCTATACCAGACTTTATGACAATAAACAAAAGGCAATTCTGACTTTCGATCTTGATGGTGGAACTCTGGAAGGTTTTGATAATCAATTGAGCAGAGAGTTTAATGTTGGCTCAATTATCATTCTGCCTAAAGAACCAAAAAAGGACGGCTATACTTTCCAATACTGGAGTGAAAGTGATCATCCGGCTGACAGCAGTTATGATGTGACAGGAGACAGAACATTTAAAGCAGTCTGGATCAAGAGTCATCCATATCAGCTTGACAGCAAGAACGATAAAGAATGGTATAATGACTCCTACAAGGAACCTTATATCAGGGTAATCAGAAAAGATGAAGACGAGGCTACTTTGGCGCATTTCAAAGGAGTACGTGTGGATGAGTCCCTGATTGCCAGAAACTGTTATGATGTAGAGTCTGGTTCGCTGATCCTGAAATTCAAACCATCATTCCTCAAGAGTCTGCCTAATGGTGCACATCTTGTAGAAGTGCTGTTTGATGATGGAAAGGCAGAGTTTACCTTGAATATTCAGAATGGTTACCCGAAAAATCAGTATCGTGTTCCAATAACCGGTATTGAATAATCAATAAGAAAACTATTCAGAATAAAAAGATCAGTTTACAAGAACTGATCTTTTTGTATGTTGGGCATGTTGGTTAAACCATCTGTTTTAATTCATATCCGATGATATAGATAGGCGTCTCTTTATCAAACTCGGTCAGATAGTATTCAAGAGGTTTGGCGAAAAAAATGCAAACGTTGGAATATACTGGTTCTTGTATATCTGATATCCATTAGCTTCTAAAACAATCACCATTCTTTTCATCTGATCCAAAGAACAATTATGTCTTTTTACACGAGGACTGATATTATCAGGGAACATCGCTAAGCAATGTAAAAAACTCAAGCATCTCCAATATTATAGCAATACCAAACACATATTATTGACATAACACAGATATCTGTATTTTATTTTGTCCGGATCTGAGATCCGATTTAAGGTTTTGTTTTGAATTGATTATCACAAAAGACATGGCCGCACGTTTACCCGTACACCCGGCAGCAAATCGCCAGGAGACCATGTCTTTATATGCTATTAATCTAAGAACGGCGTTATTAATCTTCCGAGATATATTGTCTATACGTCTTTGAGCAATTCTTACACTTCCAGAGTTGATAGACCCTGCTTAACTTATAATCATTCTCTCTACCGCCCACTTTCACGGAAAAATCATGTCTTCCGTTACCTGCGGCGCAGTAATCATCTGCAGTCTGGTAGTAAGAGAAATCGGACCAGCATCCGATATCGTGGCCATCCGGAGCTTCATCACGACCCCACCAGCCGTCTCCGCCACCTGTTACATCACTGAGCTGCTGATCATCGATCTTTTTGGCAAACTCTTCACTTGTTTTTGCTTCTTCCTGTAATTGCTTAGAATCTTTCATGATTATTGACCTCCTGTTTTGTCAAACTGATTTATTCTGTGAATTTTTTATTACGGAAATCGTTCCGCTTTTTCGTCTAATTTGTTATCCCTCGCTGGGCACAGCACGGGGATATACACCTGTAATGTTTTCTGAGATGCCAAGCCGTTTTATGGCCTCATCTGCTGTTTCCCTTACCCGCTGCTCATAGCCTCCGAGGTGAAGCTTGCATGCATCTTCATCGATACTGAGATTATCCTTGCCGCCGGTCATTGCATTTACTCTGCAGCCGCCTGCGCATTGAAGGCGTTTTTCACAAGAACGGCATTTCTCGTTCCTGGCAAAATACTCCTTCATTCTGCACATCATTATATCATGTGCCAGAGACTCAGATAGAGCGTCCTTCAGCGGTATTTCAAGTATATTCGGAAACTCTTTGGCATTAGCGGCATTGCTATAGCCAAGGCAGGGCATCAGCTGACCTTCGGCAGATATATATACGTTATATCTTGCCATAGAGCAGATGAGATGGCTCTGCAGCTCTTCATCGGAATCAAAGTTTCGCACAAACGGTATGCTGTATTTCGATCCATGTTTGTTGCATTCAAAGGCACCGCCTAGGTTGATCATCATCGGCATGCCATCCTCAAAATAGTGTGGGATATAATCGAGAAAGATCTCCATACCTTCTTCAAGCGATAAAGCGCAGTCTTTGCCGTTTCTTTCCCAGGCGCCGAACTTTTGCGGCATTGCTATGCCCAGACCTTCTACCCCAAGCTCTGCCAAGTAATTAATCGTATCGCGTATACTGCTGGCACTTTGACGGTCAATACACATTGATACTACAGTTGCATAATTCCTCGATACAAGCAAGCGTATTGCCGAAACTGCAGCTTCTTCCGCTCCGCTTATACCCCGCATGCTGTCATGATGCCCCAGTCCGTCAAAGCTTATCTGAAATGAAGGAAACTGTCCGAGCCTTTCAAGTCCATCAAGAAGCTCAG
>CADCOR010000008.1 GCA_902803055.1 uncultured Erysipelotrichaceae bacterium | reverse complement strand
TTTTCATTGTTCCGCATTCGATCAATCTGTCGCGTTCGGATTTTGATGGCCGTGACATGGTCGAAGAAATACGCAAACGTGTTGATGATGCAGGCATCGACAGAGATCGCATCACGATCGAAATTACAGAGAGTATCCTCGCCCAGAATTTTGATTTCATGAAGGAACAGGTCGAGAGATTCCGCAAGCTCGGCTTCCCGGTGTGGATGGATGATTTCGGCAGCGGCTATTCTTCGATCGATGTCCTGCAGAGCATCAGGTTCGATCTGATCAAATTTGATATGAGCTTCCTGCAGAAACTTGATGAAGGTGCTTCCGGCAGGATCGTGCTGACCCAGCTGCTGAGGATGGCAACGGATCTTGGTCTGGATACGGTGTGCGAGGGTGTTGAAACCAAAGCCCAGGCCGACTTCTTGAAAGAGATCGGCTGTTCGAAGCTGCAGGGCTATTATTACAGCAAACCGCTTCCTTTTGCGGAAGTCAGCAAGATGCACAAAAACAACACGATGATCCGGGCAGAGAATCCGGATGAGTCTGTTTACTTTGAAAGTATCGGCCGGGTTAATCTGTTTGATCTGGCCGTTGTGGGCAGCGTTGATGAAAATGCCTTGCAGAGTACTTTCAGTTCGATTCCAATCGCCATCTTGGAAATAAATGGCAATGAAGTGAGATACATCCGCAGCAATCATTCCTATCGGGATTTTGCGCAACGTTTTCTGAATCTGGATATCATGAAGTGGGTCGGTGATCTGGCTCATCCTTCTGATAAATATGACCCGACTTTCATTTCCTCAGTCGGACAGTGCCGCGGCAGTGATGCTCCGATCTTTTGTGAAGAAAGGATGTCCGATGGTGCGATCGTCCATTCCTTTGTGCGCAGGATTGCCGAAAATCCGGTAACTGATGCCAGTGCGGTTGTAGCCGCTATCTTATCTATTTCGCAGCCCGGCAATACCGCGACTTTCTCGGACATTGCCTCTGCTTTGGCAGCCGACTATTACAACATCTATGTTATCAATCTCGATACCAACGATTTCATTGAATACTCATCAAAGGCCGGCAATGAAGAGATGTCACTAGAACGTCATGGCGGCGACTTCTTTGAATCGGCAAAACGCGATACGATGACCCGTATCTATGAAGATGACCGTGAACCGTTCCTTAAAATCTTTACAAAAGAAAACGTCCTGAAAGAGATCGAAGAGCACGGCGTGTTCACAACGACTTATCGCCTGATCGATACCGGCCATCCGATGTATGTGAATATGAAGATCACCAAGATGCATGACCGCAATCGTCTGATCCTCGGTGTCAGCATCATCGATGCCCATATGAAGCAGCTGGAAGAAGAAAGAAAGCTGCGACAGGAAAGAGTCTCTTTGGGCAGGATCGCGGCCTTGTCACCGGATTATATCGTGCTCTATCTGATCGATCCGCGCAGCAATCATTACACGCAATTCAATCCATCGGATGAGTTCGCTGATCTCAATCTGGCTAAACAGGGCGAAGACTTCTTCAAAGACGTCGTACTTGATGCACCAAAGGTCATGGCTCCTGAAGACATGGAAAATCATCTGCGCATCATGTCTAAAGAGAATGTGATGTCAGAGATCGAGAAGAACGGTCTGTTTGTCTACAGCTACAAGCTCCTGCTTAACGGAGAGTATGTCCGGGCAACTTTAAGAGCGGCTATGGTCGAGGAAAGAGATGGCGAAAAGATCATCTTAGGCGTAACCAAGGATGGAATATGATAATAATAAGAGGATATAGGAGATATGGACAATAACGAAGCAATTAATCTTGATGATGCCGATCTGGAAAAGGTTTCTGGCGGTTATTTTACAGCCACAGAGCATACTGTAACAGTTACCAGAGCTAATTATAATGCTGTAATCAGTTCGGCACCGAGTGTGCTGATCATGTTTGGAGCACATTGGGCAGGACCTTCAGTCCAGTTAAGAAGGACACTTGAAACAGTGGCTAGCGAAAATGACAATGCGGTTATAGGAATCGTGGACGTCGATAATGATGAGGATTTCTGCTATGAACTAAATGTCAGAACTATTCCTACGACGATCAGGTTTGTAAATGGCATGGAAGTGGAAAGAATTGTTGCCAATCAGCCGCTTGATTTCTGGATGAAGATTATCTGAACAGTTAAACGGGCACGAAAGTGCCCTTTTTATCTGGAAAAAAGTAATAAAATATATTCGTAACATGATTATTCATAAAACAGCCATCGGATCTTTCAAAGGGAAT
>CADCOR010000007.1 GCA_902803055.1 uncultured Erysipelotrichaceae bacterium | reverse complement strand
TTCAAAACATCGATGGTCCTTTTAGAGACTTCGTTCAGATTGCCGATCGGTGTGGCGACAAGAAAAAGTGTAGCCTTATTCTTCAGCGACACTTTCTTTCTCTCTTTCATTTTTACGGGCAGGTTTGTTGTACTTGCCTTTTTTGATCAGTTCATCAAGACTGATGAAGATCGCATGATCACGATTCTCCAGCTTGCAGTTTTTGGCAATGACGTTCATCGAAGTAATGCGGAACTTCTCGCCTTCATATTCGACCTGGGCATTGAGCTTCGGCAGATCTTTTCGAAGATCCTTGTAGGCTTCATCTTCAAAACGCAGGCAGCACATGAGGTTGCCGCACTGGCCGGAGAGTTTCTGGATATTTAAAGCCAGAAGCTGGTTCTTGGCCATGTTGATGGAAATACGGTCAAAGTCTCCGATGAAGCGGGCACAGCACAGTTCTCTGCCGCAGACGCCGATTCCGGAAACCATCTTGGCCTTATCTCTGGTACCAACCTGTCTCAGATCGATACGGCAATGGAAGATCGAAGCCAGCACTTTCAGCAGCTCACGGAAATCGACACGGTCATCAGCCAGATAGGTAAAAGTAATCTTGGCCCGATCCAGTGTATATTCAGCCGAGATCACATTCATCTGCAGATTCAGCGCATCAGATTCTTCCTGGCAGATTCTCTTGGCCTCTTTGGCTTCATCCTTGTTTCTTTCAAACTGCTGACGGTCTCTGTCATTGGCCTTGCGGATGATCGGTTTGACCTCGATATTCACATTAGGCTTATCAGCCGGATCAGATACAACGATCGCGTATTCCACACCCCTTTGTGTCTCGACGACCACCGCATCGCCATTTCTGATGCTCTGGTCTTCCGTAGAGAAAGTATAGGTTTTATTCGTCGTCTCAAAACGGACGGAAATGTATTTAGTTTTATCGCTCATAATTCACCTTCAAATATATGATATTATCTCATAACTTATTGCGTCAAACAGCAGTTTACGCTCCGGGTTATAGAGAATTTTGTCCTTGGCTTCTAAGAATATCTGCAGGAGTCTGACCGGATCATGCTCTCTGATTTTTCCTAACAGCGCAGCATATTCTTCATCAGCACTCTGCTTTTCGCTGAGCGCATCTTCGATCATCCTGATCATGATATTCAGATAGTAGTCACAGCACTTCTTCAGATCATCCCTGTCCTTATATAAGGGATAAAACTCCTTATAGAACATGACCGGCAGGTAATTCCTGTTATCCAGATTTTCGATCGTTTTATAGACATATTCCTTGCCATTGAGATAGAAAGGATCATTCAGATCAAAATCATCATCATAGCTGTGCAGGATGCTGGAAAGCAGGTAGGCATCAGTCTCCTCAAAACCCTTGGCGATATACTTGTCGATCAGAAAGGAAAAATCTCTGGTCAGAAAAGGAATATCTTCACAGCGGGAAACGATCGTCGGAAGCAGATCCTCCTTGCGGTCGGTAATGAAAATGCCATAGGTATTCTCATTACCCGGTTCTTCCATGAACTTCAGTATCATATTCAGAACCTTGCTGGAAGCGTTATTGATGTTGGCAAGGATATATACTTTCTTTCCTGATGATTCTAAAGATGTCCGCGAGAATTCATCTAGGATATTGTCGATACTCGCTTTTTTGATCGATGAAGCATAGCCATCGATATAGATGACATCAAAATAGGAATTGGCTCTGATCCTCTTGCAGATGCTGCATTCCTCACACGCAAAATCATGCCTGTCTTCAACGATCGACTGGGCAAGCAGATAGGCAGCTTCGATCTTTAAGGGATTGTATTCTCCAGAAAATAAGTAGCTGTGCGCTACTTTATTGTTTATCAATGCATTTCTGAGACTGCGATAGGCTACAGGCTCGGCTTGAAGGAGTTGTTCCTTAATCATTTATCAGATCTAAAACCAGCTTTTCACAGGCTGATATGACTTCTTCTTTACTCATCGAGGCATCGACGATCCTGATGCGATCCTTAAAACGGCTTAAGACTTCACGATATCCTGCCGATACGCGATGATGGAACTCGATCGACTCCTGATCAAGACGATCCTTGAACTCGCGATCAGAGAGACGGTCTAAACCGGCTTGCTCATCAATGTCGAGATAAATGGTCAGATCAGGGTAAGTATTGTCGATCGCAAAAAGATTGATACCCAGCACTTCATCAAAACCCAGCTGTCTGCCATAGCCCTGATAAGCCAAAGAAGAATCGAGGAATCTTTCACAGATGACGATCTTGCCTGCTTCAACAGCCGGGAATACTTTTTCCACGAGATGCTGGCGCCTGGAAGCGGCATACAGCAAAGCTTCGGTCTTGGCATCCATCATGGTATTTTTTGGATCAAGGATGATATTGCGGATAGCTTCCGATATTTCAATTCCGCCCGGTTCTCTGGTATGAACGACCGGAATACCCTTTTCTTCTAATCGCCTGCACAAAGCTGTAGCGACCGTGGTCTTGCCTGAACCGTCCGGTCCTTCCAAAGTAATGAATCGGCCCTTCATCAGTTAAGCTTCTCCGGTTTAGGCATCAATGTCTTCTCAACCACATCCATGATCTGATTTTTGATCCTCTCGTATTCATCATAGCTGAGTTCAAAATCCTCCGGGGATGCGATCTTGACCTGTGGCATTGAAAAAGAAGACACCATCATCGCTGTATCTTCGATCGCATCATAAAGCTCGATCGGCATCACAACGTAACGGGAATTGCCGTTTTCATCGATGAAGAGGACATCATTTGTCCCTAGATCGTAAAGATCATCTTTGATATTTTCTACTTTTTCAATATCGATATTCATATTAAATATAATTATACACTATTACTTATTTTCAAAGTCT
>CADCOR010000006.1 GCA_902803055.1 uncultured Erysipelotrichaceae bacterium | reverse complement strand
GCATCTGTAGTGTATAATCCTTCAATGACAGCGGAAAAAAGGAAAAGTAAATGATCGATTCAACAGATAATAATCAATACAGCACACCCGATAAACTTAATACCCGGATTTCGATCCATAAAAAGTATTCTGCCAACAAGCAGGGATTTGGCAACTGGATATTCACCAACTACAGGATTGAAGAGGGTATGAAGGTACTGGAACTGGGATGCGGTACCGGCGAAATGTGGATGGGGCAGGATGCACTGATCAGACGCTGCTCAAAGCTGTTCCTTACGGATCTGTCAAAGGGTATGACAGCTGCGGCAAAGGAAAACCTGAAAGGGTATGGCAACATAGAGTTCTGTACAGCCGATATTCAGGACATACCTTTTGCCGATAACGAATTCGATGCCGTAATCGCAAACATGATGCTGTACCATGTTAAGGATCTTGAACTTGGATTGAAAGAGGTCGCCCGGGTGCTTAAAAGCGACGGAACATTCTATTGTGCGACTTATGGCGAAAACGGCATAAGAGAGCATATTGAACTGTTTTTTGACGATTTTCCCATAAGCAGTGTATATAACTACAGTTTTACGCTGCAGAACGGAAAAGGCATACTGGCGAAGTACTTTGGCAGCGTGGAAAAACGGCTGTATGAGGATTCGCTTGAGGTCACAAATGCGGATGATCTGATCGATTATATATACTCACTGCCAAGTTTCTCCGATATTCAGGATTACCCGCGTGATACGCTGCGCACCGTGCTTGAAAACAACATGCGTGAAGGCGTGCTTCACATTCCGAAAGATTACGGAATGTTTATTGCCCAGAAAAATAAGAATCGATAAATCTATATAATTATTTACAGACTCATAAATAGATAAAGACGATCCTTCAGCAGCAGGACCGCCTTTATCATATTTGGAGATAGCTTAACTTCTCTTTGTAAAGATTATGTCAAAGCATTCAGATCTGATTTATGTCAGTTTTTCTTTCTGCTCTTGTAGTCTTCTGCTATTTCACAATCCCAGTCTTCTCCTATAAAGCCTTTTTCTCTAAAACTGCACACTGTTTCTGAAAGTACTCTGTAATTGGTTTGTGTTCCTAGAGAATCGCTGTGATAATTGGCAGCTCTTGATTCATCGATACCATATCTTTTGGCTGTTTCTACTGAATCGATATTGGCGCCAAGGAAGAGAAACTCCCAGCCTTTTTCTTTCTGCCTGGAAACCATTTTCTTTACTTCATCTGAGCTGTATCTGTGTGAATCGTTTTCTTCACCGTCTGTCATGATGACAAACATCGTATGTTCTGGAATATCTTCTTTTCTTATATACTTATGTACATTTCTGATGTGGTGAATGGCATCGCCCATAGCATCGATCAGGGCGGTTGATCCGGATGGAACATAGTCCTTGAGTTCCATTTTTCTGATTTCATTTAATTCTGTCCGGTCATAAATAACATTACTTCTGCTGTTGAAGAGCACGACTGATACCAGACATTCGCCATCAACGTCTTTCTGTTTTTCAATGAAGGAATTGAAACCGCCGACGGTGTCTTTTTCCAGTCCGCTCATGGATCCGCTGCGGTCAAGAATAAATACGAGTTCGGTTAAATCTTTTTTCATGTCTTTTCACTCCTTTGTAAAAATGTGATTGTATCTCTACAATCACATCGTAAGGTTTATGAAAAGAATTTTGGTCGTCTGGGAAACGACATTTAGCAGCCTAAGGTTTTCTGATCTTCCGCAAACAGGATCTCGTTTATTCTGAAGATGTCATAGATGCTGTGCTCTATACAGTATCTGATGATCAGATCAAACTTGCTGGATTTTGATAGGAGGAAACCCGCTTTTTCAAGCAGAGCATCTGTTTCTTTCATATCCAGTTTCATCCCGATAGCTAAAGCGACAGCGGTCTCTTTTTTAGGCCTGTAGTTTTTGGTGTTCTTGATATGGTTGAAATGCTTGCGATCAATGTTGGCGCTCTTATAGACTTGCGGATCTTCCATTTCCTTTTCATCGATCATTCTGATCAGACACTCGGAGAATGACTCATCTGGTTCAAACGATGGCAGATCGGAAGCTTCCGGGTAAGACTCAGTCTGCGATAATTCCGCGTCTGCTGCAGTATATGATAGTTCTTCATCAAACAGTAAAGGAACGGACTTTTCCTCTTCTTCATATTCCGGTCTGAAACTGTGTATTGCCTGCTGTGCATGTGAAGCATTCTTTTCTTTTTTCTTATCTTTGCTTTCGGCTTTTGTCTTTTCTTCGCGCTGCGGTTTCAGCTTGTTAAGATAAGTGCTGATCTCTTTGTACAGACCGCTGCGGCTGTCCAAAAAATCTCTGCTGTCAACAAGCAGAATGACAT
>CADCOR010000005.1 GCA_902803055.1 uncultured Erysipelotrichaceae bacterium | reverse complement strand
GCCGATCAGCAGATTGACGATATGGCCGATGCCGAAAGATACAGCCGAAATGATGATCGCTTTAGTTTTGTTTCCATCTTTTAATAAAGCTCTGAACAGAAAACCGCGAAAGATCATTTCCTCTATAAAACCAACCAGCGCAAAAGAGATGATCGCACAGCATAAGCCCATGCCTTCATATCGCGCTTTGATGCCGCCCCACAGATTCCCCGTGCTTACGATCCATAAGGGAATGAAATACAGCATCTGTTTTGCGTTGCCTGGCCAGGAATCAAGACCATAGGTCTTAAGCAGATCGTTTTTCTTCACAAAGAAGAACAAGATGGCCGCCAAGGTCATTAAACCCAGCATCATGAATGGAGAATCATCGCCCAGACTTCTGAGATTGCCCGTCAGCAGCACATAGACAGCAATACAGACTATCGCAAATGTGAGTTCATTTTTCTTATACAGTTTGATCATCATTTTCTCTCCTTCACCATCTTTAACAGTGTATTTCTAATGGATCTTTCGTTATATGTAATTGCGTTGTTGCAGATAAGACTTGCATAGCCATGGACCAAAACAAAAAGGATCTCAAATTCCCTGATGACTTCTTTCTTTGGAAGATGAAGATCTGCAGCTGCTGTTTCAAGCAGAGATTCTGCTTCCGGAGCTTTGATCAGTTCACTTAAAGAGAAACCATCAAAGCGTCCTGACTGAAACAGAAAGCGGAAAAGATTGCTTTCCTCATGAGCGAATCTGATATATCGCAAGCCGATCTTGAGCAGATCTTTTTCTTTCAGAATATAGTCACTGTGATACTTATCGGCAAAGGCATATACTTCATCCTTGAGCTTCTCAAGATCCTTGAACTGATACATGATCGGCTGCGTCGAACAGTCTAATTGCCTGGCGAGATTCCTCACGCTCAGAGTTTCATGACCCTGCTTTCTTATCAGTTCAAAAGCTCCCTTGATCATGTCTTCTCTTGTTGTGGTCGGTTTTTTAGGCATAAGTACTCCAATACTATAACATGTGTTATTATATTATTCCGCTCATTCGCTGTCAAAAAGACCAGACAAAAACCTGAATTGCTTCAGGTCCTGTTTCAGTATTTCTTTTTCTCCAGTTCTTCATAATCAGAGAAGTGATCAAGCGAACTGTCTGAGGTGATATAGCTGTCACCTTTCTTATAGGCATAATCATCATAGGTGTGCAGAACATGTTCGTCCCCGTGTTTATCCACAAAACGGGTATTGCCTCTGATCGTATCGGTCCATTGCTCCATTACCCGCTCATGAGACTGCTTCTGTTTCTCATAGCTGTCCTTTCGCATAGCAGCGATCTCCTGCTGTGTCTTTCTGATGTAGTCATAGGTCTCATTTCTTGCTTTGCGGGCATTATCCTGCATCTGCTTTCTGATCTGCTGAGCCTGTTTCTTATCTTCCCGCCTGGCCGCTCTTTGTTTGGACAGGCGTTCATTTTCTTTCCGGAAATCCTGCCAGATATCATCACAGATCTTGACTCCATGATTGATGATCGGAACAAAAATATTCTTATAGGCGTATTCATAATCTTCTTTAAGCACATCCATTTCAATGTGTCTGTAGAAGTTCCAGTCATACTGAAATATATCGGTATAGACATAGTGGCCTTTGTTTTCATCATAGCGATAATTTGGATAGACAACAGAAGGATTGACACCAGTCATGCTTAAGGCATATGGCGATTGTACGTCTTGCCAATGACAATAGTCCAGACCATCAACGATCGCGGAAGCCATCCTGATCCTGTCCCGATTATTGTATTTATAGGCATAGATGTTGATTCCCCCGTAATAGTAATGAGCGTTGTAGGTATTGCCTCTGCGGACTGCTTCAGTTATGCTGCCCTGGTGTCTTTCTGCAGATATGCGATCATTGCTGGCAAAAGGGAAATGCTGAATTCTCTGCATATTGTATTCCTTGAAACGGGATAAGACTGATTCATCCAGTATTGTCGGCATGTCTTTGATCTTGCGATATTTAAAGCCGAAATCATCGACCTGATAATCGGCAAAATTGCGCAGATGATCGTCGGTGTAATTGACTGGCGAATAATAATATACGCCCGCTGTCTTGTCTGCTGGCTCGTGAGCGATCGTAAACTGGTAAGGATATTTGCTGCCGCCATAGGCATCCTTAAAAGTATTGATCCTGGAAGTCCAGCCTTCCGGTACCAGCATCTGTACATATTTGAGATTATCGGTGGTGCCGAAGATCTCCAGTTCATTCAGTTTTATTTCTTTGTGTTCCATAACTTTTCCTGTTAACAGTTTCCGGTATAGACATATTCCAGTTTTTCTCTGGCCACATCCGCCAGTTCGTATACTTTCTTTATCGGTGTCGGATCTTTATCCATCATATGAAAGCACGGGAAGAATCGCGATACATG
>CADCOR010000004.1 GCA_902803055.1 uncultured Erysipelotrichaceae bacterium | reverse complement strand
TTCAATATCACCCTGTAAAGCAGAAACATCATCTTTAGTTATAGTAGGATCAAGATCATTATCAAAACGTGAACCGTCTCTAGGTGTTCCGGAATGCAAAGCGGAAATACCTAAAATACTTAAAAATATGATCACCGGTATGGCAATGATTAATATACCTACGATCAGCACCAGTGCTGATCTGGACAGTTTTTTCTTTGTTTTAACTGGTTTTTCTTTAACTTCACTCATAAAATATCTCCAACAAATATTTTATATTATTTAAAGCATATTCTCAAACTCTGCTTCGCTTAGTGTCGTAACGCCAAGGCTTCTCGCTTTATCAAGTTTTGATCCGGCTTCAGCGCCATAGATGACAAAATCGGTCTTTTTGGAAACAGAAGAAGCAACATGAGCGCCAAGATTTTCTAGTAAAGTTGCAGCTTCGTTACGGGAATATTTCTCTAAAGTACCGGTCAGAACAACCGTTTTATCCCTGAATAAAGAATCACTGTCGACACTCTGATCAAGATATTCCATCTTGACGCCCAGCAGTTTAAGCTGAGCGATCATTTCCCGGTTATCCTCTTCCTTGAAGTAATCAACGATATACTCAGCCGTGATCGGACCGATATCCTTAATGGCCGAGAGTTCTTCCAGGGAAGCATTCATGAAAGCATCCATCGTCTTGAAACGGGCAGAAAGGATCTTGGAAGCCTTCTCCCCGACCTGCCTGATGCCTAAACCGTTGATCAGTCTTTCCAATGAATTGTTTTTGGAGTTTTCAATCGCTTCAATCAGATTGTCAAAAGACTTCTCACCGAACTTCTCCATCTGCAGGATCTCATCCTTGCGGTTATGAAGCTTATAGATATCTTCAAAACTGCTGATCAGACCGTTATTCAGGAAAGCTTCAACTCTTTTCTCACCAAAGCCATCAATATTCATGGCGTTTCTTTCCGTGAAATGAGCTATCGAATATACCAGTCTGGCCTTGCATTCAGAATTGACGCAGTAATGGGCAGCTTCATCTTCAAAGCGATACAGACGGCCGCCGCAGACCGGACAGAATTCCGGAAACTCAAAAGGAAGCTGGCTGCCATCACGTTTTTCTTTGATCGCTTTCACCACTTCCGGGATGATATCGCCGGCCTTGCGCACGACGACAGAGTCACCGATCCTGATATCTTTATCAGCGATATTATCCTCATTATGTAAAGTAGCAAATGATACTGTCGTACCGGCGACTTTGACCGGTGTGAGTTTTGCGTTAGGGGTACATTTGCCTGTACGTCCTACGGTGATGAAGATATCTTCAAGTTTAGTCACGACTTCTTCAGCCGGGAATTTATATGCGATCGCCCATTTAGGAATTCGCGAAGTAAAGCCCAGTTCCCTTTGTAAAGCGTAGGAATTAACTTTTATGACCATGCCATCGATCTCATAAGGCAGATCATGTCTGATCTTGGCCGTCTCTTCGATAAAACTGATTACTTCTTCAATATCATTGAATAAAGAAGTGGTCTCATTGACGATGAAACCAAGCTGCTTAGCGTATTGCAAAGATCCATAATGGGTATCAGAATTGACGTCATCCGGCACATGATACCAGAAACCATCAAGGCCTCTGGAAGCACAGATCCTGGAATCGAGCTGTCTGATCGAACCGGCAGCTGCATTACGCGGATTGGCGAATTCTTCTTCGTTATTGGCTTTCCTTTCCCGGTTGACTCTCTGGAACGAGGATTTTGGCATATAGACCTCACCTCTGATGTCATAGCGCTGTTTATATGGAATAGCCATTGGGATACTCTGGATGGTTCTGACATTGGAAGATACATCTTCACCGGTAATGCCATCACCTCTGGTAACAGCCTGTTTAAAAAGGCCATCTTCATAGATCAGAGACATGGCCAGACCATCGATCTTGTATTCCGCACAGAATTCGACCTGTCCATAGACATCTGTGATCTTCTTAGCCCATTCTCTTAATTCATCATAGGAAAACACATCACCCAATGAAAGCATCGGTCTTTCATGTGTGACTTTCTTGAATTCACTTAATATCTCAACACCAACCCGC
>CADCOR010000003.1 GCA_902803055.1 uncultured Erysipelotrichaceae bacterium | reverse complement strand
GATTTCGACAGGATCAGGATAAGGATCATGAACCGCTGTATCTATGGATCCAATGCCTATTATCTGCTCAAGACCTGGCACAAGCTGCTTTATTCAGACAGATATAAGCTTGATGGCGAGCCGAAATACAATCACGTCTTCAGATGCAGGCTCAACTATGGCGACATCAAGAAGATGTTACTGGAGATAAGCGATGAGCTAAGGATCGCCTATGACCTCAAGGAAGCCTATCGGGACTTCAATTCCAGATGCAGCTATGAAACAGCCGAAAAGCAGCTCAATGATCTGATCTATTCCTTCGCAAGGGCCAGAATAAAGGAATATGAGGAGTTTCTACAGATCATGGTCAGCTGGAAGGATGAGATCATCAACTCCTTCATAAGATCGGACATTACCGGAAACAGGCTGTCCAACGCCAAAGCAGAGGCCATGAATAACGATATCGGCTCCAATATCCGCATATCCCGAGGTCTTTCAAACTTCAATAGATTCAGAAAGAGGATGTTATACTGCTACAACGACAGGCTGTTCTATTCTCTTACAGGGAAACTTACTTCTCTTAAAAGAAAGCTCAAGAAGAAGGATGATGACAAGTAAAAAGAAGAACTAGAAACTGATACTGCATACAAAAAACCATACACACATATATTCATATAAAAAGAGTATCTTCTATGATGAATTCCATCATTTCAGATACTCTTTTATCAGATAATCGATACACAATGTTTCTCAAAGATTAATTTCAAGAAAACACAGGTTATCTAACATTATCATATTTTACATATTGGCTTTAAGTACGGCTTTCAGATCGGCGATACCGTCAAGTCCGGCTTTGGTCAGTTCTTCGACAGTCGGATCATTGGCTTCTCTGACGGATAAGATCTGTAAGATCATGGCCAGATTGACACCGGTTATGACCTGCAGCTTATCGCTTTCGAGATTCTCAGCGACAACTCTGGCCATGCAGTTGCATGGTGAGCCAAACAGCATATCACAGAAGACGATGACGCCATCACCTGTGTCGACTTCCGCAACCGCCTGTTTCAAGACATCGACAAACTCATCCGGATTGTCTTCTGCTGAAAGACAGCAGGCTTTCATCTGCGGCTGATCACCGAAAAACAGTTTGGAAGTTTCCAGAATTCCCTGAGCCATCGGACCATGGCTTGTAATAACTATACCTTTCATTGTGTGCTCCTTATCCTGTTTTTAGTATAACACTTTGCTGTGCGCACACGGTGCTATAATGAGGGTTGAGGAGAGGTATAAAAGATAATGGATATAAAAAGACAGTATTTTGACCTCATAAAACAAAGGATCAGCGATGCATATGACAGACAGAGTCAAAAGATCGAAGAAGTCGCTGCGCTGTTTGCCAAGTGCATGGATGAGGGTGGGGTCGTACAGCTTTTTGGTGTGCGTCATGGTGAAGAGTTTGTCAATGAACTCAATTACCGGGCTGGCGGTATCGCGATCTTTCATGGTCTGAAACTGAAGGATCTGATGCTGACTAGAAAAATCGATCAGAAAGATGTCGATTCCGGAGCGATCTACAGAGATCTGAGTGTCATTGATAAGTTCAATGAAGCCTATGATCTTGATGATCGTGATATGTATTGTCTTGTCGATTTTTATGGCAGGGAACCATTGGTGATCGAACTGGCCAAAAGAGCTAAAGCCAAGGGTCAGAAGGTCGTGGGTGTCGTCAATAAAAAATCCTATGATAAATATGACGGAATGCTTTTAGATTATTGTGATGCCTGGCTCGATATGAGTGCCGATGAGCCAGATACAGCTTTGGAAGTTGATGGGGTAAAGATCGGCCAGCTCAGTTCGACGATCGCCAATGTCATTGCCCAGATGCTTACGGCAGAGATATATAAGTGGTTTATTGACCATGGCAAGGAAGCACCGGTCTTGCTTTCGGCAAATATTAAAGGAGCTGATGTACACAATAATGCTCTGACTGATCCTTATGGAAGGAGAATCCGCTGATGATAGGCGCCAGAAGATTTATAGATGAGCTGACTGTATTACTGGATCAGCTCTATGAAAAAGAAGAAGCCAATATTGAAGCGACCGCTCAGGCTTTCAAGGAATGCATTGAAAAGGATGGTGTCATCCACGTGTTTGGCTCTGGCCATTCAGTCGGTCTGGGTATCGACATCAAAGGACGTCTGGGAGCACT
>CADCOR010000002.1 GCA_902803055.1 uncultured Erysipelotrichaceae bacterium | reverse complement strand
TATCCGGATCATTCTGGCGGCGACGCTGTTTATATCAGAAGTCGTCAAATACTCTACCATCATCATCACCCGTGGCGATCTCAAGAATTATCTGCCTTTAGAGATCTGTTCCCTGGCTGGTTATCTCATCATGATCGATTCCCTGATTAAAGAAACTACTTTTATCAGCGAGATGCTGCTGATCGTCTTTCTGCCGGGTGCGATCATGGCGCTGATCTATCCGACGACTGTCTATCTGCCGCTTCATAATTTCTTTACCTATCATCAGTTTCTGTTTCATGGCCTGATCGTGGCTTACGTGCTCTCCCGCTTTTTTGCCGGGGAAATACCAATGTACTATAAAGGCGTCTGGCTTTCTATTGTGACCGTCTTTCTGATTGCTATGATCATTCTGCTGATCGATAAAAAATTCAACAAGAATTTCATGTTTCTGATCCACGATGAAAAAAATACGATGCTGATGAAGATCACTAAGCTTTGCGGCAGCGGTCCGCGCTACACGATCGGTCTGATCCTCTTCTGCATCTTTGGGATTCATGTTTCTTATTTCATCTTCAAACTGCTCGAATTATTATTTCTGAAATAAGCTCATAATTATCTGCAATATCCTGTCGGCCGATACTCTTGCGGCCTTTTATTTACGTTATAATTAATTTGTAAAAACAACAGCAGCAATCCGTTAATTATCGCCCGTCACCTAGTGCTATCACCCAGAAAGGACCGTTTATGGATTTCTTACGTGCCCATCAGTTAGACATAATGCTGTATATGAGTGGAGTCTGCGGCATTCTCGCACTGATGTCCCTGATGCCGAAATTCCTGTCCCGCAAAAGAAGAAGCCTGCTTGCCATCATGGAAGTCGCTTCGATGCTGTTACTTAATTTTGATCGTCTTTCTTATATCTATCGAGGCAACACTACCGATTTTGGCGGCGTCATGGTGCGTTTTGCCAACGGCATGACCTACTTCCTGACGATCCTGATCCCTTTGCTGGTCAATTATTTTATCTGGGATCTCTATCAGAATGAAGGCGGCATGAAGATCAAGCCAAAACGTCTGTTTATCTGTGAGATACTCTTTGCGATCGGCACGATCTTAATCATCATCACCCAGTTTACCGGTCTTTATTACAGCTTCGATAGCAGCAATCTCTATCATCGTTCACCTTATAACTTCATCAGTTATATCATTCCGTTCGCTGTTATATTCATTCAGGAATCTTTACTGATCCAATATCGTGACCGTCTCAATAGAGGCCTTTTCATTGCTTTAACTATCAGTATTGCTTTACCGACTGTTGCATCTGTAATCCAGTATCTTTCCTATGGTGTCTCCCTTACCAGCATCACCATGGTCGCAGTGGTCATCGTCTTTTTCATCTATACCCTTTATGCCCTTGGAGATGAGGTCGGCAAAGCCCGGACCAGGGAGATCAATTTCTACAAGGAAGCCCAGGAAAAAGAAGCTGAGCTCTTTGTCGAAACGACTGAAGCCTTAGCCAACGCCATCGATGCCAAGGACAGCTATACCAGCGGTCACTCCATGCGCGTTGCCTTGTTATCCAAAGAGATCGCTGAGGAAGCCGGTTTATCTGATGAAGAGTGTGATCAGGTTTATTTTTCCGCCTTATTGCATGATGTCGGCAAGATCGGTGTCAGAGATGAAGTGATCCGAAAACCTGATAAACTCACGGATGAAGAATTTGCCAATATCAAGCAGCATCCCGTGCTTGGCTATCAGATCCTTTCCAGCATCAGACAGTCACCATACTTAAGTGTCGGTGCACACTATCATCATGAACGCTATGACGGTTCCGGCTATCCGGAGGGTCTGAAAGGTGAAGAGATCCCGGTCATTGCCAGGATCATTGCAGTCGCCGATGCCTATGATGCGATGACCTCTTCAAGAAGTTATCGTGACGCTCTCAGCAAACAAAAAGTCAGGGAAGAGATTGCCAATGGCATGGGCAAGCAGTTTGATCCGAAATTTGCTTCAATCCTGCTGACCATGATCGATGATGGAACTGTTGATATGTTATTGAAAGTCTGATCAAAGTTTTTATTTATTACATGTTTTATGATTGATATAGAATCATATGATTTATGTTAAAGAATTGAAAAAGAGATTCACAATAATTCTTTCGATTTTTATCATTCTGACGCTTGGCAGCTGCGCTGATAATTCAGATGATAAACGGGTCATAGCTGTAGGCTGGCACAACAGGCAGGATTCCTACAGTTTTGTTTCGACTATAAAGACCATTGAAGAAACAGGTGCCATCCCTAAAGTGCTTGAGATGGTGAAAGCCAATTATCTTGAATATGATGGGAACGGAAAACTTACCAAGGCCAAAGACGAAAATGGAATGCTGACAAACGAAGCGGCAGAACTCGTCAAAAAATACGGTTATAAAGATTCCAACATCGAAAGTGTCATGAAGGGTGTAAAATGCCTGATCCTGCCTGGAGGCAGTGATATCAGTCCAAGTCTCTACCGCGATCCTGAACCACCTCTTGTTTCAGAGGATGACCTCGACTATTGCGCTGAACGAGATGTATCCGATTATCTTCTGACGCTTTATTGTCTTGATAATGATATACCTTTGCTGGCCATCTGCCGCGGGATGCAGATGCTTTCAATTGTCTCCGGTGCTTCAATGATTCAGGATATAGGATCATGGTTAGATGAGCAGGGTATCACATACCACGATCTTCATCGTGATCCCTTCAAAAAAGATTTCGCAGCTCATGATGTAAGTGTCATTGATCAGGAATCACTGCTTTATTCGCTGATGAAAAAAGATCTTCTGGAGAACTGTCCCTCATGGCATCATCAAGCCGTTGCTTCGCTTGCGGGTACTTCTCTTTCTGTAACAGCCTTAACTCAGACCGACGGTATCGAAATAATCGAAGCCGTGGAAAGGAAAGATAAACG
>CADCOR010000001.1 GCA_902803055.1 uncultured Erysipelotrichaceae bacterium | reverse complement strand
GCAAGACATACTACATTGACAGTGAGATCAAGGGTTCGATCAGTGATGTGGAAGAAAGAAAGGTCGATATCAGGATCAATGATTATATCAAGCTGAATGGCGGTTCGATCAGGTTTGAGAAAAACAAGCGTCATAAATTCTATATCAGTGAAAAGAAAAACAGAGATCTCAATGCGATCATCAGGTCCTATGGCAACGAATGGAATTACTATGTACTGCTGCTGCAGCGGATGAATTATGATAAGGACAGTCTTGATGCGGCATGTGATGATGTGAATGCCCTGATTGAAAAAGGCGGTCTGCCGATAAGTTCACAACGTTTCCTGACTTTTCTTAAACAGCTGGAAGAGGCCTCGCTGATCAGAGAACTGAACACAGACGGCAGACAGGTCAGGTTCTCATATTTTGGCTACAATGTGCGATACTATCTGAATGATGCCGGAGCGATTCTTGAAGATATCGTCTATCGCAAGGAGAAAAATACAGCTGATGACTGCATGATCTCGGTGAATCTTGATTGGGATGGGATTGTAGAAAGTCAAAGTGATAAGGATGTTCTCAATGAAGTTGATGTAATGACCCTGAATGGCTATCTGCTGACTTTCATTTCCTGCAAGAATACCATGAAAGTCCGAAAAGAAGATCTCTATGAACTCAAGACGATCGCGATAAGATTTGGCGGCAGGTATGCCCGGATGAAACTCGCGACGACTGCCGAGGTCAGCAATATCGAAAAGGAAAGAGCACGCAGCATGGGCGTACTGATCGAACAATACTGATCATCGATCCGGATACTGATTCCGGATTTTTATTTAGTGACTGTCTTATTTCGCCTTATCCGTAATGGTAAGATAGATAAGTAGATGAACGAGTTTCCGGTATTGATCAGAGCGATAATCGATGTGATACGTCAGAGCAATCTTGACGTTTTGTTTGGAACTTATGGTCTTTTGATTTTTATCCTGATCTTTCTGGTCTTTTTCTTTATCAGTCAGTCACATTTTAGAAAGATCAGAAATGTTCTGTCGCGCATCCTTTGCCGCATCTTTCTTTATGCTTTGCCTTTAAGCATCTTCATCATCTTTTCGGTTCTGGCGCTGGTATTGTTCCTGCGTTTTCATGATGATATCAGGCAGCGTGAAGAACTTTTTGCCTATCGCAACAGTGATCCAGAGATCGCAATAAAAGAAATGGAAATTGAAGATAAATATGGTATCAGGGTCTATACCAATTTTGATGTCAATAAAGCCTTCAGACAGAATGTCATCAGCTATGCGCTGAATGTCGATAAGGATGATGCCTTAAGCTATCTGAAGGATCTCGATTTTGTATTATCGCAGTATTCCAGTCTGGCTTTAGATGCCTTGCCTGAACATATGTTTATACTCAGAGATCTCTACAGAGTTGAAGATGAAGTGAAAGCGAGCGGCGTGAACTGCGGAAACTATATCGCTTTTGATGCGGATGACTATGTGAACGAAGAAAACGGCATAACTTACAGCGCTGATCATCCCAAGACGATCCATCATGAATTCTTTCATACTCTTGATGAGTTTCTGAGCGATGAACAGCTGGCAAGGTTTACTGATGAAAGCGAGAGCTGTCTGTTAACGAGTGAATATGCCTGCAGTGATACAACCGAGTTTCTCGCTGATGCCTGGAGCGGTGCTCTGGCCTGGGGCATGGATAACGAACATATCAGGATCTTAAAAGAATTGAATACAAAACTGCTTTCAGATCCGCAAAACGGGATGGCGAGTATTGCATATGAAGAACTTAATGGTGATCAGAATGTACTGGTGAATGCCTTAAAACAGATGATCGAAAAGGATCAGGATAAGCTTCGTATCAAGGGCGTGCAGGATCTTCCTGCTGATGCATTGATAAATCTGAAGAGCTGCTTTTCTGATAAGAGTCTTGGTGAAAGCATCAATGCCTATTGCTATGATGACGATCTGATCCTTTGTCTTGAAAAAGACGACATGGAAAAGATGAGCGCTGATTTAAAGAAGATAGATGAACTGTCTGCTTCCATTGTCAGTGATGATCTGAACGATTATGAGAAGATCGAAAGGATTTATCGCTATTTTGTAAAGGAACACAAAAGCGAAGACTGGGACAAAGATCCGTTTAAGCTTAACTGTCTGATCGCTGCGGTTTTGAATGATAATGGCATCTATGCGCTGAGTGATGGACAGCTGATCAATGTCCGCTATGGCGATGATCATTACTGGCTCTGTCCATACTTTGAGGACAGTGAAGTTGATGCTTTGTATTATTTCATGATTGATGATGAACTTAGAAAGAGTATCTGTGAGACAAACACACCGTATTTTTCAGCCTGCAATGATGATTCATTATCTTATCTTTCTTTAAATGAAGTTTATCTTGATGAATTTGATGAAGATAAGTTATTGGCTTATATCTATAGAGAATACGCTAAGGGCTTAAGTGAAACAGAGATGTTTATCGGCTGCAGGAATGAGGATATCTGCAATCAGGTCATGGATTATCTGCTTAACAAAGATGAGGATCAGACATTATTGCGCCGGATCTATAATGATGAATTCCGGCCTTCAGACTGGTCGTATTATTACCCTGGTTATCAGAGTTCCCGAAGAGGAACGATAATCCATATCTATGATTTCAGTTAAAAAAACCCGACCAGTCTGGTCGGGTCCGATTGTTTTATTTCTGACGATTAGCGAGCCACTTTCTGACTTTGCGGTAGATGAAATAGACAAGAGCTAAGATTAAGACAAAGAAGATGATGTCGAAGATGTTGTAGGATAAATCGATCAGGAAATCTTCGATGTTGTAGATGAAGTTCTTGAAGCCGTTCTTGAAGGAATTGCCTAATCTGGCAAAGAAGGACAGCTTGGTCGGCTGGCTTACGCTGGTTTCTTTGACGGTGAGATAAAGCGTAGAGTAAGCGACTAACAGGTCATAATTCTTTAATGAAGCTTCGATCGATTCGATCTGATATCTGATCTCTGAGAGTCTTTCTTCGACGGCCATCAGGTCTTCAATTGATTCAGCCTTGTCATAGAATTCAAGGACTTTGGCTTCCTGAGCTTTTAAGGAAGCAAGTCGCGCACTTAAGTCGGTATAGGTATCGGTGATATCTTTCATCTCTTCCGAGTAGTAAGTGCTGTTTCCGGCTGCTTCGATCGTCTTGAGGAAGTCGGCGTATTTTTCGGCCGGGATCCTGATGGTTGCTTCATAGGAACGGTTGGAATTGGTCGACTGCTGAATGTAGCCGCCGTATTCTGAGACGCTCTTGGTTATGGCTTTGATCGTCTCATCGAGATCCTGAGTATCGAGATTCATATGGGCAGTCAGGATCATCTTCTTGTTCTGAGTCAGGTTCTGACCGGAAGCAGAAGAACTGCTGCTGGAATTGCTTGAAGAGACGCTTGGTTCATAAGCGAGGCCTTCTTCATCCATCGAATAGTACTCGGCAGGAGCCATAGCGGCACCGCCATCATAGCCGTTATAGTAGGAGGAAGAATCCTCTTTCGCTTCATATGAGGAATAGTTTCCGCCGGCACTGTTTTTGCCTAAAGGGAAGATATTGATGATCAGCAGCAATACACAGGCTGCTCCGGCGATCTTGCCGATCAGCGGCCAGGGGATGGTAAATTTCTTTGGGGTTTTTTCATGAGCTTCTTTGACGTAATCATCCTGAATCAGTCCGATCGCATCTATCAGTTTATCGTTTTTCATACTATTACTCCTTCATTGATTAAATAATCTTTCAGCTTGTCTCTGGTCCGTTTAAGCATCATCTTGACTTTACTTTGCGTAAAGCCATAGCGTTTGGCGATTTCATCGATTGAATCAAAATACCAGTAACGGCAGACAAAGACTTTTCTTTCACTTTCTTTCAGGTCACCTAAAAAATCATTGATGCTTTCCGCAATGATCTCTGCTTCCAGAGATTCCCGGATATTCCGTTCATCAGGGATACATTCTTCCAGTTCATCGATCGATACAGCTGTCTGACCGCCGCCTCTTTTGTCCGCACTTAACATACGCCATTTGTTGAGCGAGAGGTTGCGGGTGATCTTGCCTAGGAAAGTGGACAGGATCAGCGGGTGATGAGGCGGCATGGCATTCCAGGCAGCCAGCCAGGTATCGTTGAGAGCTTCTTCCGAATCTTCCTGATTGTGCAGAATGTTGTTGGCGATCGTGAAACAGTAGTTTGAATACTTGTCTTTTGTTTCTTTGATCGCTGTTTCATCTCTGTTCCAGTAGAGTTCTACGATCTTGTTGTCATCCATTGCTTTCTCCTTTCAACAATCAACTAACGATTGTTTAATCTGCGGTCACATTATTCTGATCCTGAATTTTATAAAGATAGTCGGTATAAAGATATTCATTGAACAGATATCTGATTTCAGCGTGTTTATTTTCCACAAGTTTTCCCTGCAAGAGGTCATTGTCGACCCATACCCAGGCTAAAAGACGCTCGAACTTGTCATGATCTGGTGAAGCAGGATCAAGTTCTAAAGTGATCCTGCGGGCATTTCTTAACAGCCTGTCCGAGTATTTCCTGGCTTCCTCATAGCCTTCTTCTTCGATTTCCGGTGTATCAACAGCCAGAAAACGGCAGGTCACATCTTCACCATCAAGTCGGAAGACCGCTGTATCCCCATCGAGAATGTAACGATAGCTGACCTCATACTTGATCGTCTCGTTGGACATCACGACTTCCGAAGGCGCAAAGTAATTCTGGATCTTATGCTCAAAAGCCCCGAAGATCGCTAGGAGGAGATATAAAATATAACGAAGCTGAAATTTACGTCTTTTCACAATACTTTATTATATGGTTCTGATGCTTTCGAGCATCTGCTGCAGCTGTATCTCATCTAAACCAAGATAGCCGCCGGGATATTCTTTCTTGGAGGTCATGTGGATCTGACCGGTTTTTGTCGTTGTGATGACTTCGCAGATATTATCTGTTCTTACACCGCCGCCGGGCAGAAACTGCAGTTTCTGACCATATTTCTGATGCAAAAGGCTGATAGTCTTGCAGCCGGAGATGATATCGGGGTAAACAGCCTTTCCGGAAGTCAGGATGCGGTCGATACCCAGTTCCAGCAGTGTCTCACAGGCCTTATCAAGATCTTCTATTTCATCAAAGGCTTTATGAAAGACAGCTTCGCGATGATAAAAATGGATCAGTTTGACCATTTCTTTGGTTTTAACGATATTTATGGTCTTGTCTTGATTGAGAAAGCCAAAGACGATGCCATCAGCTTTCTGTTCGAGCATATTTGCCGCATCCGCAAACATGATTTCATATTCATGTTCGTTATAGCAGAAATCCCCGCCTCTGATCCTGTCCATGCAGCAGATCGGCAGGGAGATGTGTTTCTTGAGATACTTCAGGGTCTCGATGCTTGGGGTAAGGCCTCCCAGTTCAAGAGCACTGTTGAGTTCAATGCGGTCAATGGGATAGCTGGCCGCTTTGATGGCGTCCGCGACATTGCCGATACAGATCTCGATGATTGTATTATTTACCATAAGTCAATTATACCTTATGTTAATATTTAAGTATGATAAAAGGTGCCTTATTTGATATTGATAATACGCTGTTTTCTCACCGTTTAGGCAGGGTGCCGAAGGCGACGATCAAGGCTTTAAGAAAGCTTCGCGCCAAGGGGATCAAGACCGGTATCTGTACCAGCCGGGCGATCGCCGAGATGAGTTCCATTCCTTCTTACCTGCTCGATCTGATCGACTGCAAGATCATTGGGACCGGTGCGATCACGATGATCGATGATAAGTATTTCAAAAGCTATACACTTGATCATGAATATGTAAAAGCCTATGTAAAGTATTTCAAGGAAAACGGCCTGTCCTATCACTACACGGATGTGAATGGTGACTTTTTCTACTGGGGCAATATGGAAAAGGTGAAAAGCGGTCAGTATCTGAAACATGTCAAAGAGGCCAAGATCAAGGAATATGAAGATGAGGAGATCACCAATCTCTTCTACTATGAGGCAACACCTGAACAGGTAAAATACATCGATTCCATCAATCCGGATACAGTTATCTCCAAATGGGGCACTTCCGGCAATATCTGTGCTTCTTTGGTTGATAAGAGCTTTGGCCTGCTGAAGTTCTGTCAGATGTATGCTTTGACGCCTGATGAAGTGCTGGCGGCTGGGGATGGCATCAATGATGATGTGATGCTTGAAATGGCAGGTATTGGCATAGCGACTGATGATGCCACGGATAATACAAAAAAGGCTGCGGACTACATCATGAAGAAATCGATCGATGATGGCGGGCTTTATGATGCTTTGGTCGATCTCAAGGTCATTGAAGAAGATATCTATAAACCGCGGATGTTTGTCTTTGACAACGATTCAACATTGTTTGATCACAATATCCACAAGTTCAGACCGAGTGCTTTAAAGGCATTGAAAAAATTGAAGGAAAAAGGCTATGTCCTGGTAATGAATACCTCCAGGTCTTTAGCAGAGATGTATAACATTCCGAAAAACGCTTTAAAACTGATGGATGTGGTAATCCTGCTCAATGGCGCCTATATCATGTATAAAGATCGCACAGAAATAAGATTCATTGAGGAAAAGGAAATAGATAAACTGGTCAGTTTCATGGATAAGCATGATCTAACCTATCGCTATGCCTTAGGTGATGGGGCTGGCTATCTCAATCGTGAAGACAGGGAACATGAAGCGCTGTTTGAAAGATTGTATGACATGGTACCGCCGATCAAGCACTATGAAGGCGAAAAGGTCGCACAGCTGCTTTGTTATGCGGAAGATGAATTAAGAGACAAGCTGCTTGATCTGTCTGTTGAGGAAGAAAACGCAGTGCTCAAAAGAGCTGTTGAGATCTCTCCTGCCGGCTGCAGCAAGGGCCAGGCGATGCTGAGAGTTGCCAGAGAGTTTGGCTATATCAGACAGGATATCGTGGCTTTCGGTGACAGCGGCAATGACATCGACATGATGGAAAGAGCGGGCTTGGGCATTGCGATGGGCAATGGTTCGAAAGAGTGCCGTGAAGCGGCTGATTATGTAACTGAAGATATCAGCGACGATGGACTTTATAAGGCTTTAGTCCGCTTTGGTTTCATAGAAGGGTAGCATCATGAAAAGCTATTATGTTGAACTGACGGGTATAGGAAAATCAGAAGTCAAATGCGAAGATATCGCTGTCACTGATCTTAAAGATAATGAGGCTCTGATCAAGGCGGAGTATTCTTTGATCTCAGCCGGAACGGAATTGTCGCGAGCCTTTGGGCTCAAAAAAGGTTTTTCCTATCCGGTCAGACCGGGTTATTCTGCTGTCGGCCGTGTGATGCAGGCGGGCAAAGATCTTGATCTTGTTAAAGGGCAAAGAGTCTTTGTGAACTGTCCGCATGCTTCATTGATCAGATGGTCAAGAGGAAAAAACGTTCAGGAACCAATGATCATTGCGCTTCCTGAAGATATCGATCCTATTGAAGCTACGGCGCTCAATCTGATGTTTGTGGCTTTGCAGGGCGTCAATCTGAGTGAGGTCAGACTTGGCGATAAGGTCGCTGTATTTGGTCTAGGCAATATCGGCATCATCACTGCGCTGCTGTATAAAAAGCTTGGTGCTGATGTCACTGGTTTTGATGTTGAAGAAGGCCGCCTTAAACTGGCTGAAAAACTGGGCATCAAAAGCTGCATAAATAATGAAGAAGAAGCAGCTAAACTGCCTGATTTTGATATCTGTGTCGATGTGAGCGGTCTTTCGCCAGTTATCATGAATGCGATCGCTAAGACCAGGCGCTATGGTCAGGTGCTTTTGCTTGGCTCACCAAGACAGAGCTATGAGACTGATATCACTATCGCTTTTTCTCAGATCCACATGAAGAATCTAAGAGTGATCGGTGCTTTCAATCAGACTGTTCCGCTTTATCCGGCTGCTGGTTCCAATAATTCCCTGCAGCATAATTTTGAAACGATCATCACTCTGCTAAGAAACAGAGATCTCGATATTTCAAAGCTGATAACTAAGATAGTTGATCCCAAGGATTGCGAAAAAGCCTATTACGATCTGATGTACAGCAAATCTGAGAATAGCGGCATCGTCTTTGACTGGAGGAATTACTGATGGAACTATGGGATCTTTACGACTCTGGTCGAAACAAGCTGAATAAGACGATGATCAGAGGTGGAAAACAGCCAAAGAATACCTATCGGATCATTGTTCATATCTGTATCTTCAATTCGGAAGGAAAGATGCTGATACAGCAGCGTCAGCCTTTCAAGAAGGGCTTTTCAAATATGTGGGATATCACAGTTGGCGGTTCAGCGATCGCCGGTGATGATTCAAGGACAGCAGCTCAGCGGGAACTGCTTGAAGAACTTGGCATCGATCATGATTTTTCAGCTCTGCGTCCGGCTTTGACCATAAACTTTGAACTTGGTTTTGATGATATGTATGTCATAAAGAAGGATGTTGAAATAGATAAACTGAAACTTCAGTATGAGGAAGTTCAGAAGGTGAAGTGGGCAGATCAGGAAGAGATCAATAAGCTTCTTGATGAAGGAATGTTTATTCCTTATCATAAATCGCTGATCGATCTGCTGTTCTACATGAAAGATCATGAAGGAGCACATACTTCAAAAGACAGAACGGCAGTACAATAAGATTGCATGAGTGAAATAACGGAAAAAACTGATCACAGACAGGTCGCCAGGCAGATATTATCATTTTCCTGGCCTGTTTTTATTTCCATGATCTTCACGGAATTATACAACATCACTAATTCTCTGATCGTGGGAAACTATGTGTCCTTGAAAGCTTTAAGTGCTGTCAGCGCCTGTACCTGGATCACGAATATCTTCAATTATTCCTTCTATGGTTTAGGCATGGGGGCAGGTATCCTGATCGCCCGCTATTATGGTGCAAAAGATCACAAGAAACTCAAACAGGCTCTGGATTCAGCGATCGTCTTCGCTTTTGCGGGCGGTATCATTCTGACGCTCTGTTCAGAGACTTTATTGCCTTTGATCATGAAGATTTCCAATATCGGTCCGGATATCTATGCCGATGCCTTGCGTTATCTGCGAGTCTATCTGCTGGGCAATACAGCCGTGCTTACCTATCAGATGTGTTTTTTTATCTTACGCAGTTTCGGCGATACCCGACATCAGCTGTATTATTCGATCGTTTCGTCGATCGCGAATATGCTGTTCGGTCTGTTATTTGTCAGAGTCTTTCATCTTGATGTCATCGGTACGGCAATGGCGACCATCATCTCACAGTTCATCATGGATGTTCTGGCCTTGAGGCTGATGTTCAGACATGATGATTTTGATTTCAGTTTCAAAGATATCGATTTTTCATTCAAAGTAGTCGGTGAGATCTGTGCCTTAGGCATTCCGGCCGGTTTTCAGAATATGCTGATAGCCTTAAGTTCAATGATGGTGCAGTCACATATC